>JAZQAV010000047.1:0-13778 GCA_045545435.1 Eggerthellaceae bacterium
CAAACGACAATAAGCGAGAAGGCAAGCGTGACAATGAGCGGTATCGCGTGCGCTACCGATGCCATAACCACAAGGTAGTTGATCGCAAAAAACGGGAGGGCGAAAGCGATGCCTGCCCACTTCCGTATTCTTGCAAGAAGGCAGGTAATAACAACCAGCAATATCGAAGAGGCCAATATGAAGAGCGTACGTATTTGGTTGAGGTTGAAAAACAGGAGCAGCGGGCGCATGAGCACGGTATAGCCGTGCCAGTAACGCGCATAGGGAATCCAAGTTCCGTTTGCGTCAAGCTCATCTTGTGGAGCGTGCCCTATGCTTTGCAGCAAGCCAAGGGGTCCGTGAAAACCAAAAGTCTCGTCGGTTACCTCAAGGCTGAAATAGTAGTCGCTAAAAGCATCCGTTATTCCCTGCCCGTGCCCAGCTATGCCTAGTTCAATGGACGCGGTAAGGTTGTCCACGCGCGTGCTCATATTGGTGCCGGTAAGCATGTCGCGATAATTGCCGCCATCGGAGAGCATGATCTCGGCAGATTCGCGCAGGTTTTGTTGTAGGAGTGCCGGGTTAATGCAAAACGCAAGTGCCTTCAGAATGCTGAATGCTGCGAGGCAGATGAAAAACGAAACAACTATGCCTCGGGCGCATTTTGAGATGGTTGGCTCGGTTTTAGAAAAGGGCATTGTCGATCTGAATTCCTTTGGCAATAAGCTCTAGGCGCAATTGGGCAAGGGATCGAGCGCACGCCCCCGTTTCTTCTACGATCCAGGTAACGTACATGGCATTAAGCTCGCGTTCTTTATCTTCGCGTTCAATTTGCTCGCGATTGAGCTGCTCCACGCGATCCTTCAGAATGTCAAGGCGCGTTTCAAGACCGACCGCGGACATGGGCAGCACCGTGCGCATTTTGGACATGAGCGCTGAGCGGTCTTCGCCTGCTGCGGCGCTTTCATGCTGAGCGTATCCGTGCGAATTGTAGGCCTTCAAGAACGAGGTTCTTAAGTGCTCGTTCACGTCGTCTTGGCGGTTGGGGTTGATAAGGTCGAGGCACACGAGTTTTGCGGGGTTCGAGCTGCTTATGCGCTCGATGATCGCCGGCGAAAAATAGGTTTTGAAAAGGTTTCGCAACCTGGGGACAAGGATTCCTCGGTCGCTTGCCGGCCTGCGCAAGCAGTACGGCAGCAAGAAGTCTGCCACCCATTCCGCCAGTTCGGCACCGTGTTGCTCCATAAGCCCATCGTCTTTCCAGTTCGAGCAAATGCGCTCGCAAATTGAGATGTGCTCGGAAAGGCGCGGGAACTCATCCTGCATGCTGACGGCCGTAAGCGAGTCGGTGCGCGAGAGGCGATACTCGTAGAGGCGTTTGGGCGAGAGCGCTACTCCTTTGGCCTTGGGATAAAGCGCGAAGTGGAAAACTTGGTCTTCGCCGTAGCGTACAGTCTCGTCGAAACGCAGACCCGTTCGCATCAGAAGCTCGCGTTTGACCGCCGTTCTGCATGCGAACGGATGGGACTCCTCTTTGAACAGGATGTCGGGCGTGAACGATTCGTAGAACACATCGTTTGGCTGCAGGTTCTTTTCGTGCCAAGGGGTGGTTTTAAAGCGGGGATAGCACCAGGCGCCAAACGTAACCGCCTCAGCCCCGGTTTTTTGGAAAATATCAAAGACTGTTTTGCAGGCGTCGGGGGTGAGCATGTCGTCGGAATCGACGAACATAAGATAGGTTCCCGTCGCGGCCTCTATGCCAACGTTTCGTGCCGAGGAAAGCCCGCCGTTTTCTTTCACGATAACGCGCATGCGCGGTTCAACTTTTTCATACAGTTTGGCAAACAGTTCTGAGCGGTCGGTTCCGCCGTCAACAACCCCAACTATTTCGATGTCCGAAAACGATTGCCTGCGAAGGGAATCGATGCACTGCGGTAAATAGTTTTCAACGTTGTAGATGGGCACAATAATAGAAATTGCCGTCATGATATCTCGCTCCATATTTGCATACTGAATGCGCATGGGTTACGTGAACCCATTTGATAAATTCGCTCAGAATTTTAGCACTATATTACTGCGAATTTCTTTGTGCTGTTGTGGAGGGTTTTTATAATTGAGCGGCCTTTAAGGCGAGACGTGCAAAGCCGCCGCTAAAAACCACATCGGTGTTTTCGTCTTGAATTGCTGTTTTCGCGCTTTAAAGAGATTTGAAACAGATTAGAAACCATTTACGTTGATAATACGAAGCGGTTCGTTTCGTCGAGAGGATATTGTATGTCACGAATGTTTGGTACAGACGGCGTGCGCGGTGTTGCAAACGTCGAGTTAACCTGTCCGCTAGCGTTCCGTCTTGGTCAGGCGGCCGTGCGTTTTCAGGGCCCCCGTATTTTGGTGGGCAAGGACACGCGCCTTTCTGGCGACATGCTTGAAGCCGCCGTATGCGCAGGCGTTACCAGCATGGGTGGAACCGCGCTTTTAGCTGGCGTTATCCCCACGCCCGCTATTGCCCTTTTAACCAAGCAGCTTGGCTGCGATGGTGGCGTTATGATTAGCGCCAGCCACAATCCGCCCGAGTACAACGGCATCAAGTTGTTCGACGGTCAGGGTTTCAAGCTTCCTGACGAGCTTGAAGATCGCATTCAGGCGGCCATTGAGTCGGGCACCCTTGACGCGCAGCGTCCCTCCGGCGATGCGGTTGGCACCATTCAAGGCGTTGACGATGCCGTGGAGCGCTACATAAACCACGCAGTTGAGTCGGTGCGCGCACAGGGCATCGATCTTTCCGGGATGAAGATTGCGCTGGATTGCGGACATGGTGCCAGCCTGGTAAGCAGCCCGCGCGCCCTTGAGATGCTGGGTGCCGAAGTTCACGTGATCAACGACAGCTACAACGGCGTTGACATCAACGTAAAATGCGGCTCCACCAATCTTGAGCCGTTGAAGGCCTTTGTTGCCGAGGTGGGCGCCGATGCAGGTATTGCCCACGACGGCGATGCCGACCGCGTGATGCTGGTTGACAGCAAGGGCAACGAAATTGATGGCGACATGATGGAAGCCATGCTGGCGTTGGATATGAAGAACCGCGGCGTTCTTCCGCATGACACCGCTGTTTCTACCGTCATGTGCAATTTGGGCTTCGTGAACTTCATGAAGGACAACGGCATCACCGTGGTTCAAACCAAGGTGGGCGACCGCTATGTTCTTGAAGAGATGCGCGACAAGGGTTATGCGGTTGGCGGCGAGCAAAGCGGCCACCTTATTCTGCTTGATTACAATTCAACGGGCGACGGCCTTATGACCGCTGTGCAATTCTTGGCTGCCACCAAGCGTTCGGGCAAAACCGTTGATGATGCTGCGGCTATGTACACCAAGTACCCGCAGGAGCTCATTAACGTGCGCGTGTCCGACAAGCAGGCCGTATTCGGTAACGAAGCGGTTCAAAACGCCGTTAAGGCTGCCGAAGAGGCCATGGGAGCCACGGGTCGCGTGCTTCTGCGTCCCAGCGGCACCGAGCCGGTTGTGCGCGTAATGGTTGAGGCGGCAAGCGACGATGACGCCAAGCTGCACAGCCGCGCCATTGCGGATGTGGTAATTGCCCAGCTGGGAATCAACTAGCGCGCTGCATGAATCAGCTCGCGCGTTGTTTGCTTCGCGGAACAAAGGCGCCCGCTTTGTGCGGGCGCTTTTTTGTTGCTGAATAACGTGATTTTTTGTTAAAGGTAAGTTTCAGCTGCGGGCCGCGATAATCTTGCCGTATAAAAAGCGTTATTGTACGTAACGGTCGCTGCTAAACGGTTGGAGACCGCGAAATAAGGGGCCACCGCGTCCCTTTTTCCTGTAAACGTACACGACAAAAGGAGCACCATGAAGGTTATCGTAGACACCCCCGAAGGCATCGCCAAACAAGCTGGCGAGATTTACAAAGAGATTCTTACGGCCAAGCCCAACGCAGTTCTTGGCTTTGCCACCGGTTCGACCCCGCTTGATCTGTACGCCGAGCTTGTCCGCCTGAACAAGGAAGGCGAGATCAGCTTCAAGGACGTAACCACGTTCAACCTGGACGAGTACGTTGGCCTTGAGCCCACCCATGACCAAAGCTACCGTTACTTCATGGACACCAACCTGTTCAATCACATTGACGTTGACCCTGCAAACACGCATGTGCCCAGTGGTCTTGACACCAGCGACGAGGCTCTTGCTGCTTACGACGCGGCCATTGAGGCAGCTGGCGGCGAGGATTTGCACATCCTGGGCATTGGCGTGAACGGCCACATCGCCTTCAACAAGCCGGGCGATCCCATTGATACCATGACCCATGTGGTTGAGCTTACCCAGAACACCCGCGAGGTTAACGCTCGCTTCTTCGAGAGCATCGATGATGTTCCCACCCATGCGGTAACCATGGGCATCAAGAGCATCATGCATGCTCGCAAGCTCATCCTCATCGCCTTGGGCGAGGCCAAGGCCGACGCCATCAAGGCCGCCGTTGAGGGTCCGGTTGATCCGATGTGCCCCGCGAGCGTTTTGCAGCTGCATCCCGATGTCACCTTCTTCTGCGATGAGGCTGCGGCAAGCAAGTTGTCGCTGTAAAATATACCAAGGCGAGATCGCCATTGACGAAACGGGGTACGAGGTACCCTGTTTCGTTTCTGTCCCGCGTTTAGAAAGTAGACACTATGAAATGCACCATCAACGACCTCTATGACCTTCAGCACACCATTGCCGCTCCGCTTTTGGAGCGCTTCACCTATCCCTGGGAGGCGCTTGCCCATATCAAGGAGTTCATCCTTGAGCTTGGTCCCACGCTGCCTGCGGATGAGTATGACAATCCTGCCGAAGGCGTGTGGATTGCCAAAGACGCAACGGTGTTCGAAAGCGCCTATATTGGCTCGCCGCTGATTATCGACCATGAGGCAGAGGTTCGCCATTGCGCGTTTTTGCGTTGCCCGGCAATTGTGGGCAAAGGGGCCGTTGTGGGCAACTCAACCGAGCTCAAAAACGTCATCTTGTTCGACAAGGTGCAAGTGCCGCATTACAACTATGTGGGCGATTCCATTTTGGGCTACTGCTCGCACACGGGCGCGGGCGCTATCACGTCAAACCTTAAGAGCGATAAAACGCTGGTAACGGTGAAGGACTTTGCCACGGGCGAGGCCATAGAAACCGGCATCAAGAAGTTTGGCGCTATGCTGGGTGACCATGTTGAGGTTGGCTGCAACAGCGTGCTCAATCCGGGAACGGTTATTGGCTGCAACACCAACGTGTATCCGCTTTCGCGCGTGCGCGGCTTTGTGGCGGGCAATTCCATTTTCAAGGATCCCAGCAACATAGTTGAGAAGTACTAGGTTCGGTGTTTTTGAACTTATAGTGCCGACAAAGGTATTAATTGTGGCGCTCCGCTTAATGCGGGGCGCTTCTTTTTTAATTAGAGCGAATCGCCGTTATAATGCTTTCGGTGTAACCGAGCCGTTCAAAAGGGACCTGTGCCAACGTGCCGTCATCTGAAATGAACACACATCAAAAAAGTCATCGTAAGCGGCGGACGGCGTTTCGTTCGAAAACCGCTGCGTACAACGATGCCCAGTGCGTTGTTTACACGTCCGACCAAGCTGGCTTTTTCGCGACATTGCTTTCCATTGTTCACGATATTTGGACCTGGCGTTCGCAAATAATAGGTCTTGCTCGGTTTGAAGTGGTGAAGCAAAGTAGAGGCGCCGCTTTATCGTGGGTGTGGTTTTTTGCGCGGCCGGCTGTTTACATCTTATGCTTCTGGTTTGCTCTTGCCGTGGGTTTGCGCGCCGGCGACCTGGGAGGAAGCCAAAGTGCTCCGCCGTACATTCTGTGGTTGGCTGCTGGGGTTGTACCGTGGTTTTTCCTACAGGAGATGCTGGGGTCGGGCATTAACGCGCTTTCTCGCTATCCCTATTTGGTAAACAAGGTGCGCTTTCCGCTGAGCTGTGTTTCGGCCATTTGCGCGAGCGGCGAGCTTCTTTTGCAGCTCATGTTGCAAGCTGTTTTGCTTGTTATGTATTTTCTTGGTGGTCAGCCCTTTGATGTCCACTTGTTGCAAATTCCCTTCTTGCTGGTTCTCATGTGGCTGTTTTTCGTGGTGTTTTCGATCGGGATGTCGCAGTTGACGGCCTTGAGCAAAGATTTCGCGAACCTCATGCGATCGCTGTCCACGCCGCTCTTTTGGCTGTCTGGGGTTATTTTTGATGTAACCGTCATTCCGTTTGCATGGGCGAAGGCCCTGTTTTTGTTCAACCCGGTCACGTTTTTTATCTCGGCGTTTCGGGATGCGTACTACTATCGCATTTGGATTTGGGAAGACTCCCTTGCGCTGGCTTGCTTTGCAGTGGTGTTTTTAGTAACGGCGGCCTTTTCGGTAGTTGTTTATCGGCGCTTCTGTGAGGAGGTGCCCGATGCCTTCTAATGAAAATCGGCAGAGCCAAGAAAGCGCTTATGGTAGCAATCGCGCATTGCATCCGCAGCGTGCTTACGAAAACGTTTATGCGGCGGAAGCGGAGCGCGTGTTGAAAACTGCGATATCCGATGAGACGGTTATAAAATTCGATCACGTCACTAAAACGTACTACCTTTACGCAAACGATAGGGCGCGTTTTCTCAGTATCTTCACCGGCAAACGAAACAGGGGTTTGGTCAAGCGCGTGCATGCGGTTGACGATTTATCCCTAACGGTGAAAAAAGGGGAGGCGGTAGCGCTTATTGGTCGCAATGGAGCTGGTAAATCTACCACGCTGAAGATGGTAACGGGCGTTACGCATCCAACTGCAGGAACGGTTGCGGTAACGGGCTATGTGTCGGCGCTGTTGGAGCTTATGGCGGGTTTCGATTTGAATCTTACCGGCCGAGAAAACATACGGTTGCGTGGTCAAATTGCGGGGTTAACCGATGAAGAGATTAAAGCGATTGAGCCGGAAATAATTGATTTTGCTGAGCTTGATGTGTACATTGACCAGCCAATACGTACGTATTCAAGTGGAATGCGCTCCCGTCTTGGGTTTGCCTTCGCTGTTGCTGTTGAGCCCGATATTTTGGTGGTTGACGAAACGTTGTCGGTAGGGGATGCCGCTTTTAAGCGCAAGTGCACCAAGCGCATCCGTGAAATTATGGCCAACGAGAACGTGACCGTATTGTTTGTCACTCACGCCAATGACGTTGCGCACGAGTTCTGCAGTCGTGGAGTTGTTTTCGACCGCGGGCGTACGGTGTTCGATGGTCCTATTGACGAAGCAACCGCATATTACAACGAGCATTTTGCATAGCAGATTTGCTATTGTGGCATATCTTTTAGTCGCCCTGGTGGCTGCTGTTGTCTGCGAGCGTTTCTTTTATCTGCCCTGGTTTTTGTTGTTTGCAAGCTGCTCTATGAGCGCCATCCACTGGCCAATTATGCGCTCGTTAGAAAAGTCCAATACACGCTCTGCGCAGTTTTTGCGACAGCGCTCACGCAGCGCGTTGTTGTCTAGCAGGGATGTGAGCGCGTCTGCAAGGGCCTTCTCGGCGGGTTCGAGCGGCTCGGTGGTAAGTTGCATATTGCCTGAAAGGCGAGGCGTTAAATAACCGTAAGGCGTTAGCTCGAGTTCGGTAGTTTGGTAGGTTGAATCGGTGTTGGGGGCCATAAGCTCGCGTGGGCCCGAATTGCAATCGGGTACTACCAACGGGGTGTTGCAAGCCATTGCTTCCAGCATGGCGTTGCTGAAGCCCTCGAAAAGCGATGCCATGCAAAAGACATCACTTGCTGCCATATAGGGGGACGGCTCATCCCTGAAGCCATCAAGAAGCACGTGTTCACTGAGCCCCAGGGCGTCAATTAAATTGCGCAAAAGAGGTTCTTGCTCGCCGGTGCCCAGAATTGCCAGGCCCGCCTGGGGGAGTTGCTCGTGCGCGTTTTTGAAAGCGCGAAGAAGGTGCCAGAAGCCTTTTTGCGGGACGAAGCGACCCATGGAAAGAGCCAGAAGGCCATGACGTTCGCGAAATTCATTGAACGCGGCGTCGTCAATGGGTTTGCGCGCTTTTTCAAGGACCGACGCAGCGTCAATGGGGTTGTATATCGTGGTAACACGTGAAGGATCAACGCCATATACTTCGACTTGCTCGATTCCCACATTGCGCGAAACCGAAACAATGTGGTCGGCATGGGCGCCCGCATAGCGAATCATATCTCGCTGTTCTGGGCTGAACCTGTTTTTGTCAAATGCGTAGGGCGTATTTAGGATGTTTCGCACCGACACGATGGTCGTTTCGGTCCCGTGCGACATGACGTTTTCCATGTTGCTTCCGGTGAGGAAGCTGATGGCAACGTCTATACCCAGATCCTGTTTGAGTTTGCGCGTGTTCTTCCAACGTGCTTCGCGCAGTGGTTTTGCTGCGTTGTCTGCGGTTTTGGCGAGCGTTTTTCCAAACGGCGCTTTGCTTGAGCGCAGGTGCCTACGAATTTTATTTACACCGCGAGAAACTATGTGGCGCATTGGGTTTGCGCTTTTACTGCTTGTCGTTTTGATGATGGGCGCCTCATGGACGATAACGCGCCCGTCGAGCGGATAGATGCCATCTTTTTGCGACAGTGATTGCGTGACCACGATATGCACCTCATTGTCC
Organism: Eggerthellaceae bacterium; assembly: GCA_045545435.1. GTDB lineage: Bacteria > Actinomycetota > Coriobacteriia > Coriobacteriales > Eggerthellaceae > UMGS1502. The sequence continues at coordinate 8,602 of JAZQAV010000047.1, forward strand.
TCGCAGAGCGCTGAGGCCAGTCGCGTTACCACGCGTTCGGCACCGCCTCCGTAAAGCGACGAAACCAAGAACATGATCTTCACGGGGACGGAATTCCTTTCAGAGGTTGTTGTGCTGCAAGTGTAATCAATTGTCATAGTTGATTATAGAGCCAATTTGCCGCAACGGAAGTACGCAACGCGTGAGACGTATATCGATAATACGTCTTTAGCGGATAACGCACCGCTCGCGGTGGCGCTTGGGCCTACAAGCATCCGCAAAGACGAATAAGCTTGAATGCTATAATCCAAATTCATATCGTTATAGGGTGTTTACCTTAAGCTCGTAGAAGGCTCTTTGCCGAAACGGCATAGTGCCAGGGGAACCTATGGATCGTTTTGAATCTGCATCATCGAAAGGCGCGAGTTTCGTCGCGTGGCTGATGTTCGTGATTTCGTTTTTGGTGGCGCTCGGCGCGTACGTGCTGTATGAGCGCTCCGAATTTATGTTCCTGCTCGACAACGGGTTAGCGTTCGCTCATGTTGGCCTGTATTGCATGGCCGCAGTGGTGATTCGAGAGCTGTTATTCTTCACGCGGTCTATAAAAAGCGCTGTGCTTTTAGGTTTGGTTGTGCTTGTGGCGCATCAAGCCTGGATGCCCGGCACGTATGAGTTTTCTGCAGCCGTCGTATTCGCGTATGGCGCGCGAAATGTCAACCTTCGTCAACTGATGCTGCTGGCTGGGGGCGTAATGCTCGTGGTCTTTGCATCGGTGGTTATCTGTTCGCTTAACGGAACTGTTGCGAACATTGTCTATCAGCCCGATCCAAGCCAACCTCCCCGCTATTACCTGGGTTTTCGCCATCCGAACATTGCAGCCATGTTCTTTTTCGGCATAACGACTTCCTTTGCGTGTGCTCTTGGGAGGAAATTCTCGCTCGTACCTGCGGCAGTGGTTCTCGCGCTCACGTATCTTGTTTTTACCTTCACCGTGAGCCGAACCCTTTTGGCGGCAACGGTGCTCGTGATTGTGCTGGCGCTGATAGGGAATCGCTTGCCGAAATCGGTGGTAACCTCACCTGTCATGGTTGCTGCTATTGCATTGTTCGTTCCGGTGTTTACCTGCGCGATGTACCTGCTCATCGTTAACTATGATGCAAATTGCGATTGGATGGCTTCGCTTAACAAGCTGCTTTCCGGGCGTCTGTACTACGGCAACATGGCCTATTTGGCAGACAAACCGGAGCTGTGGGCGCAAGTGGCTCAGTTGCCGGGGCATTTTGGAAAAGACTTTATCGACGGCGAATGGGTTGAACTGTGGGCCCTTATACCTGTGGACTGCTTCTTTATTCGCATTCCTCAAAGCTGCGGCGTTATTCCAACCGGTCTTTTTGTGCTCCTTTACACCGCGGCATGCGTGACGGCATTAAAGCGCAGACAAATGACGGTGCTTGCCGTACTTGTTACTGCTTTGGTATATTCCGCCTCCGAATACTTGATCATATCCAGCATGTTTGTTCCCGCGATGCTGTTTGCGGGCGAAGGGTTTTTGCTGTTGCAGAATAACGCGCCAGCAGCAAGCGGCGCGGGCAGAAGACGCGGTGTCGCTCGCCCCTCGATGCGGGGGAGTTTGGCAAGGGCTGCCGCCCGTCCTTCGGTTCGCGGGAGTTCGACAGGGGCTGCCGCCCGGTCCGCGATGCGCGGGAGTTCGGCAGGGGCTGCCGCCCGGCCCACGGTGCGCGGAAGCTCTGCGAAATCTAATATTCGGTCTTCGGCGCGCGAGGGCTCGGCAAGAGCTGCCGCCAGCCCTTCTGCGCGTTCGGATTCAGCGAAAAAGCGCATTGCCGAGCGTTCTGGTCGCAATAAGCGCTTTTAAGCACGATTTGCTAGAAGTCGTTTCTTTTATAAAGAAAAAATAGTCATATTACGCTCTCTCCGACCGAGGTGAGACGGGTTAGAGCTATAATCTCTCCTTGCGTTCCTCAATGAGAGCCGGGGGCTAATTGATGGGGGATTCAATCAGCGATATTGGAAGTCAATCGTCTGGAGCGGAATCCAAGGTGAGTATCGTTGCGGCACAGGCTGGTAATGCCGAAAAACAGCGTGCCATCTACTGCGTTGTTAAACGCTTATTTGACATAGCGCTGAGCCTTGCTGTGCTTGCGATCATATTGGTGCCGTCGCTGTTGCTTTGCGTCGTTTTGGCGGTAGAAGTTGGCGGCAATCCGCTTTTCTTCCAGGAACGCATGGGCAAAGGAGGCAAGCGCTTCCGAATTGTGAAGTTTAGAACCATGTATTTGCATTCAAGCTTGTCGGATTTAACCGACAAGCAGCTTTTGCAATACATGAAGGAGAACAAACTTGAAGAGGATCCACGAGTCACTAAAGTGGGTGGCGTACTGAGGAAGTACTCCATTGACGAGTTGCCGAATTTCTTGAACGTGTTAGTGGGCAACATGAGCGTGGTGGGGCCGCGCGCTATTACTTATCGAGAGCTTGAACACTACGGAAACGATGCGGGTCGTCTATTAAGCGTGCCATGCGGCATTACGGGATGGTGGCAGGTCAATGGCCGCAACCATGCGACTTATCAGTCGGGAAGACGCCAGCGCCTTGAGCTTTACTACGTAGACCATGCTTGTTTGAGCCTCGATCTCGATATCATCCTACGCACGTTCGGCGAAATAGTTCGCGGTTCGGGAATGTAGGAGCGAGCGATGGGTGTCGGGCGAACAAGCATGCGCTGTGGCTCCATGGCGGACGAGAAGCGAATCGGGGACTATGAGGGTTTGCACGTTGCGTTCGTTGTTGAGCGTATGACGCATGGTGGTACCGAACGCGCAAGCCTGAACATTGCCCAAGCTCTTGCCAAACGAGGTCTTCGAGTTACGGTTGTGGTGCTTGACGCCCCTGCGGAGGCTTCTTACGACATCCCCCAGAATCTGGAAACGCTATCGGTTCGGTTTATCTATGACGCGCCTTGCAGCGAACAAGGCGGAAAGCGACTGGGCAATGATGCGTCCTACGATGACGGTGTCTTGCAAGAAGATAGCGGGGGGCGTATACGATACGATAAAACGCTTCGAGCTTATCGACGCCGTGCAAAAACTTTGGGCAAGGTGCTTCGCGAGTTATCGCCAAGCTGCGTGATTGCCTTTAACCAAGGCTATGTCGAGCTCTTTCTTGCGCGCGTGCTCGGCACCTGCAAAACCGTGCTGTCTGAGCGCTACTATCCACGTGCGCATTATGGCGGCAAGCCCGTGAAGTGGTTGTTCTCTAAGCTTATGTATTCGCGCTGCGACTGCGTGGTGTTTCAAACCGTTGACAATCGCGATTGCTATGGAACTCGTATTCGAGAAAAGAGCGCGGTTGTTGCAAATATGGTTACTCCCAACTTGCCCCGCTATAACTTATCGAGCGAAAACCGTGCAGTCGTTACCATGAGCCGCCTTGAGCCACAGAAAAACCTAGCGTTGCTCATTGAGGCCTTTGCGCGTTTCCGTGAAAACCACCCTGCGCACACGCTGCGCATCTATGGAGACGGGAGCCAACGTGACAACTTGCAAGCACTCATTCGTGAGCGTGGGCTTGAGGGTTGCGCTCAGGTGCTGCCTTTTCACAAAAATGTGCACGAGGCTATTCTCGATGCGCGCATGTTCGTCTCGACTTCGCGTTTCGAGGGCATACAGAACTCTCTTTTGGAATGTTTGGCCATGGGCATGCCCTGCATTGCGACCGATTGCGCGGGCGGTGGGGCACGTGAGCTTCTGGCTTCGGGCGAGCGTGGTATTCTCGTGCCCGTCGATGATAGGCAGGCGCTCGTTGACGCGATGAGCGTCCTTGCGGAAGATGATGCTGCAGCGCGCAGGTACGGGGATGCTGGTCTTATGGTGAACAATGTCTACAGCGAGGAATCAATAGTTTCCCAATGGCTTCGTATTGTGTGCAGCGTATGCGGGAAGGAGCGTGTATGAGCGAACCTGTGGCATCCATCGTCATGCCGCTGTACAACGCTGAATCATACGTGGGTCAGGCCATTGAATCGGTGCTTGCGCAAACGTTTGGCGATTGGGAGCTTGTTGTGGTTGACGACGCCTCAACCGATGCGTCGCGCGAGGTGGCGTCTGCCTATGCAGACGATCCGCGCATTTCGCTCGTGTGCCACGAGGCCAACCAGGGTGCGGGGGCAACGCGTGACAGCGCGGTGGTGCGCGCGCGTGGCCGCTACATTGCCTACTTGGACGCCGATGACTACTGGTATCCCGCAAAACTTCAGCGCCAGCTTGCATTTATGGCTGAAAAGCGCGCGCCGTTGTGCTTCACCGCGTACGAAACGGTAAGCGAACAGGGATCGCATTGGAATACGGTAGCCGTACCCGAACGCCTTGATTATCGTGGCTTCATGCGAAACACCATTACGTGCGGACATACCATGATGGCCGATACCCAGCTGATCAATAAAAAATGGCTCTTGGTTCCGCCTGTGGAATGTGATGACTTTCCCGAAGATTTGGCGGTGTGGCTGAACGTGCTCAAACGGGGGCTAAGCGCGTATGGGCTCAACGAAGTTCTTGCATGCAACCGCAAGCATGCGGGCTCGCGCTCCGCAAACAAGTTCCATGCGGTTAAGCGTACTTTCAACCAGTATCGTTACAACGAGCGGTTGGGGGTAATGGAGACGGCGAACTGCATGTTTTGGCAGGTGGCTCATGCGGTATTGAAGAGGATGCGTTAACGAGCGCGTTTGCTCGACGCCGGCGCAGAAATGCGCGGCAATTATAAGCGGTGGGGCTTTGTGCACTGCGTTAGACGGTACATATACACAGCGTTTCTGGCTTTAAGCGCAACTGGCCAGAGTGCAAAATTGCGAACGGATCTTAAAGCATGGATTTTGAAAACGAAATTGTTCTGGTTACGGGGGCCGCTGGCTTCATCGGGTCGTTCTTGAGCGAAAGCCTGCTTGAAGCAGGGGCAACCGTGGTAGGGGTTGATAATCTTAACGATTATTACGATGTGGGGCTTAAGCAGCGCCGCTTGGACAAGGTTAAAGCGTGCGAAGGCGCGCAGCGTTTCCGCTTTGAGTGTGTTGACATTTCGGATGCCGAAGCGCTCGCGGATGCTTTTGCGCGGTATGCGCCCACGCGCGTGGTAAACCTTGCCGCGCAGGCGGGCGTGCGCTATTCGCTTAAGAATCCCCG
>JAZQAV010000048.1:0-6788 GCA_045545435.1 Eggerthellaceae bacterium
TCTAGTTAGCATTATCAAACTATCTTAATCTACGCGGTAGCTGCAGGTGCACCTACCTTAGGTAGTCGCGCACCTGCAGTATCGCAATGACAAAATTGGGCTGCTATGAATAAGGCATTGGTCTCTGAAATAACGGGATTCTCCACCCATGACGGCCCCGGGATTAGAACGTCGGTTTTCCTTAAAGGCTGTCCGCTCCGCTGCATATGGTGTTCGAACCCCGAAACCTGGACAAAAGAGAAACTTCTGTACTTCCATGCCGCTCGTTGCGTTGGCTGCGGGCTGTGCGAGGCGAATTGTTCGGCTTCGGCGATTCACGTGGTGGAAGGTAAGGCCAAGGTTGATCGCAACCGATGCACGAGGTGTTTCACGTGCGTTGGCGTATGCCTGCATAACGCGTTCAGCGTTTCGGGCGACGAGATGACTGTTGACGAGCTTTTTAAGATAGTACGCCGCGACAAGGCGTTTTACGGCAAGCGCGGTGGTCTCACGATAAGTGGCGGAGAGCTCCTTTCGAGTTATCAGTTCGTTGCGGAGATGTTCCAGCGGTGCAAGGCCGAAGGAATTTCCACCGTTCTTGATACTACAGGCTTTTGCTCACCGGAAGCGCTTGAGGCGGTTCTGCCTTTCACCGATATGGTGATGCTCGATCTGAAGCATATGGATTCGAGGAAGCATCAGGAATGGACGGGTGTTCCGAACGAGAGCATCCTGGAAAACGCGCAGGTCATCATGGCCCAAGTAGAGACGCGCATATCTGTACCCCTGATAAAGGGTTTCAACACTGATGACGAGAATATCGTTGCGACTGCCGAATTCGCCTTAGCAGGTGGCGTTGAATGGTTCGATCTTAACGTGATGCATTCGCTGGGGGCTGCGAAGTATGCGGGGCTTGATATGCCTTCGCCATACGGTTCACTGACGGGTCCCGATGACGAAGAGCTTTCCCGTATTCGCAGCCTGCTTCACGACAGGGGTTTGCGTACCACCGTCGGCCGCATGATGTAGCGGCATTCATCTCCCGGCTTGCAAACTGGCCGCAAAGAAAACCTAGGTATAGCGGGGCGCGCGCCCCTCTGTATAGCTTTGTATCGGAAATAGAGAGAAGGGAAAAAGATGGCAGATCTGAGTACTGAGTTTTTGGGCTACAAGCTTAAGAATCCCGTCGGCGTATCTTCGTGCGACTACGGTAATACCAAAGAAAAAGCGCAGCGCGTTGTTGAGCAGGGCATCGGCTGGCTCACCGGTAAGACCATTCACAAGATTGACGGCCCGCATCATTGGCCGCGCCCCTATTTCTATTCGCTGCGCCGCTTCGGCGAGGACCTGAAAGATGCATGGGTGTGCTCCCAGATGTTCTCCGAGATCCCCTACGACGAGTGGATGAGCTCTTATGGCCCCGAGGTTGTTAAGTATTGTCACGACAACAATGTTATGTACATTGGCTCAGTTGATGCAGCGAGCGCCAATGCAGAGGACTGGATTCCGCTGATCAAGGACATGGAATCTATCGGCGTCGACGCTATCGAGCTTGACACGGGCGGCCCGCATGCAACCTTTGGCGCCGAGCTTGATCAGCTCGATTGTGGCGCTCCGCAGGCCATGGATCCCGTCAAGGTAGAAAACCTTGCCAGGATGTGTTCTGCGGCAACTGATCTTCCCATCGTCTACAAGATGACCCCGCAATGCGTTGACCAGGCTCTTGTTTCTCACGCTGCTGCGCGCGGCGGTGCTGCGGGCATTACGGCCAACAACGCATTCTACGGTACTTGGATCGACCATGAGACGGGTACGTTCTACGGTGGCCCCTATGCCGTCGGCGGTTTGATCGGTCGTCCTTGGCAGCTCTTTAGCTTGGCCAAACTGCTTGAGACCACGGCATCGGTCAAGGGCTTCCCGGTATGCGGCGTTGGCGGCATCTTCACGTGGGATGACTGCGTGCGTTACCTCATGGCAGGCGCTACCGTCACCGGATTGTGCTCCGCAGTGTACAGCCGCGGCGTCGGCGTTCTGAAGAAGTGCATCGAGGGCATGGACGCCTTCATGGATCGCAAGGGTTACAAGACCATCGCCGACTTCCAGGGTTGCTGCGTTGACGATTTCGGTTTCGTGCGCGACTGGCCGCGTGAAGACATCATGGCGAAGGTCACCCCCATCCTTCCGAAGTTCGATTACGAGAACTGCATTAGCTGCAACTGGTGCGAGACGGTTTGCCCCTATGGCGCCATCCATATGGAAGACGGATACCCCGTAGTAGACGACATGGTCTGCATGGGCTGCGGTTGGTGCATGGGTCAGTGCAAATCCAAGAAACCGGTTATCACCATGGTTCGCCGCGGTACCGAGAAAGTCGTGTGGAACGGCTACGGCACCCATGAGAAATGGGTTCTTGACGAGCAGTAAAAGACAAATAGCCGCGAGCCCTCGCGTTCCCGCGATATCGGCCCAAAAGCGCTGAAGGGCGCGGCAATCGAACACAAAGGGGCGAACATGCGAGGGCTTGTTCGCCCTAAGGGCTTTTGCCCGGAAAGGGGCACAAATGGCTGATAATAAAACAGACTTTGTGGAGCGCGAGGTAGTTGGCAATCCGAGTACTCAGCGCGTCCAAAAGCGCTACGACGAGCTGCTGAGCAAAGAGCCCTATGTTGACTCGCAGCGCGCGGAGCTCTACACCGATTACATCAAAGAGCACTGGAACGAGCCGATGTATCTGCGCGCTGGTGGCGCGCTTAAGCACGTTCTGTCCAATTTAACACCGGTCATCTGGGAAGACGAGCTAATTGTTGGCTCGCAGTCTCGTTACTTCCAGGGCACTCAGGTTTATCCCGAGTACGAAACGTGGATGCTTGAGGGATTTAAGCAGATCAAGCGCGAGGAAGAAGCCTATATCGAGGGTACCCTTCAGAAGAAGGAAGGCGACCGCCTGGGCATCTATCGCATTTATCCCGAGGATAGCGCGAAGATTTTGGAACTTGCTACCTTCTGGGAGGGCAAAGACTGGCGCAGCCAGGCTGAGTCGGCAATGCGCGAGGTTATGGACGACTTTGACGCCGTCGACAAGATGCAGGGACAGCTGTACTTCTGCCGTTTCATGTTTGATGTTCCCGAAGGCCGCGTAATCGCCGATTACCAAAAAGTCATCGATATGGGCATCGAAGGCCTTATCGACCAATGCAAGGCTCGTATGGCCGCTGTCGGTGAACCGGTGAACAAAGAAGCATGGGACAAGCTGAACTTCTACAAGGGAACCATTTTGGCCCTTGAAGGCGTTATTGCTTTGGCGCAGAACTACGCCGCTGAGGCGGAGCGCCAGGCCGAAGCATGCACCGATGCGAAGCGCAAAGGCGAGCTGCTGCGTATCGCTGAAATCTGCCGCAAGGTACCTGCAAAGCCCGCAGACACCTTCCGTGAAGCCATGCAATCTTGGTGGTTCGCTCATCTGTGTATCTTCATCGAGCTTAACGGCCGCGGCATGAGTCCTGGTCGTTTCGACCAGTACATGTATCGCCCGTATCTGGCCGAGAAGGCTGCTGGTCAGATCACCGACGCCGAAGTGCTTGAGTACCTTGAGCTCATGCGCATCAAATGCACCGAGCTTACGCGTGCGCATGCCACCTTCACCGAGTCGTACTTGGGTGGCTCCATTTACCAGAACGTTACGTTGGGTGGTCGGGACCGCTACGGAAGGTCCGTGGACAATGAGCTGTCGCGCATGATTCTTGAAGCTGGCGTAAATGTGCGTACGTGGCAGCCCACTATCTCGGCGCGCTGGTGCGACGATATGTCCGAGGAATTCAAACGCGCGATTACGTGGGGCATTAAGTCCGGCGCAGGTTATCCGGCGTTGTTTAATGATGAAATTGGTACGAAACGCTTCTTGGAAGTTACGGGCGCCAATCTTGATGATGCGCGCGACTGGGCACCGTGCGGCTGCGTTGACATGCAGATCTGCGGTAAGCGCATGCCCATGTATGCAGTTGCCAACACCAATAACCTCAAGATTCTCGAACTTGTGGTGAATAACGGTGTGAACCCCATCACAGGCGACCGCATCATTGACAGCAAACTCGATTTCGAGAATGCGACCTACGATCAGATCGTGGCCGAATATGAGCGCATCGAGGCTCATATCGTCAAACGCGAAGAGGACTACTGGAACGTCATCATGGCCGTTCACAACGACCTTGGTTTGGTGCATCCGTTCTTGTCCGCCCTGCTTGATGATTGCATTGAGCGCGGCAAGCATGCCTATGAGGGCGGCTGCCGCTACAACGATCCCGCATACGTTATTTCCGGCGGCATCATCAACGTTGCCAACAGCTTGGCCGCCATCAAGAAATGCGTGTTCGAGGACAAGCTGTTCACTTTGGCTGAGCTCAAGCAGGCTATGGCTGACGATTTTGAAGGCCATGATCGCATTCGCAAGGCGCTGCTCGATGCTCCGAAGTACGGCAACGACGACGATTACGTTGACCAGATTGCTGTCGAGCTTTACGACATGTGGGCTGATGCTGCAGGTCAAGAGGATAACTGGCTTGGCGAGCCGTGGCGCGCTTCGACGCTGTCGGTAACAACCCAAGTGTTGCTTGGCAAGGCATGTGGAGCTACTCCTGATGGCCGCAAGGCCAAAGAGGCAACGGCCGATGGCGCTGTTTCGGCGTACCCCGGAACCGATGTCAACGGACCGACGGCCCTTTTCTGCTCGGCATGCAAGATCCACGACATGAATCTTCAGTCAACCCTGTTCAACGTGAAGTTCAACCCGCAGGCCATCGAAGGCGAAGCGGGTGCCGAGAAGTTCATCGACCTCAACGATGCCTACTTCGGCATGGGTGGCTACCAGGTTCAATACAACGTTGTCGATCGACGGATGCTCGTCGATGCAGTCGAGCATCCTGACAACTACTCCGATCTTATGGTTCGCGTAGCTGGCTTCACGGCCCGCTTCATCGATCTGGGTCCAGATATTCAGCAGCAAATCATCGATCGCACGGAATTCGAAGAAGCGTAATTCCAGGTAATGGGCAAGGAGCCTAAGAGGGGGCTCCTTGCCGAACTATAGACAAATGAAAGCAAGAGAGAAGAAGGGGGAGGGAATCATGGCTGACAAACCGTTAGAGCAATCAGGCTCAGAGCAGCTGCAAAGCGGTCTTAGCGTACTTGACGGCTGGGCTGTTGGCACGGGCGCCATGATTGGCGTAACGATCTTTGTTGTAAGCGGTACAATTTCCGGAATGGCGGGTCCATCGGCTTGCCTTGGCTTCGTGATCGCCTGTCTTCTTGTGTTCGCCGTGGCTCTGTGCTATTGCGAGATGGCCGCCGCTGCTCCTGGTACGGGCGGCGCGTATCTGTTCCCGCGCAGAGTTTTCAAAGGCGAGACGGGCAATTTCCTTTCGTTCTTAAGCGGCTGGTGCCTTTGGGGCGGTCAGGGTCTGGCTCCCGCAGTGGTGACGGTTGCAACCGTTGGTTACATTATTAGTCTTATTAACCTGGTAACGGGGTCGGCGATTCAGAACACCCAGTTGCTGACCACAATTGTGGCTTCGGCCCTTACTATCGTGTATTTCATCTCCAACTGGTTCGGCAGTTCTGGCGGCCGTGTGGTACAGGTTGTTTCCACGGGCGTCGTTGTATGCGTCCTCGTGATCTTCATTGTTTGGGGCGGCATGAACGTTAAACCCGAACTGCTTACCCCGTTCGCACCTGGCGGCATGTCTGCAATTCTTGCGGCCGCAGCCGCGTGCATTTTGTCCTTCTCGGGCTGGTCAACCATCCCGAACATGTCCGGCGAGTTCAAGAACCCCACGCGTGACGTCCCGCGTTCGGCTCTTCTGTCCCTTGCCACCTGCGGCGTTTTGTTCGCTGTGTTCGTGTACGTGATGAACGGTCTTATGCCCGGCGCTCAGCTTGCTGAGTCTGCTTCGCCTCCCGTGGCGGCAATGAGCACCTTTACCTCCGCTGGCGCAATCATCATCGCCGTGGGCGGTTTGGCGGCATGCATTTCCACTTCCAACGGCCTTATGATGTCGGGTTCCCGCATCCCGATGGCCATGGGTACCGACGGCGACCTGCCGCGCGTACTTGGTACCGTCAACAAGCACGGCGTGCCGAAAGGTGCCCTCATCATCACGATGATCGGCCAGCTGGCCCTGTGCCTCTCCGGTTCCGCTATCTATACGCTGGTATCTCTGTCTGTTTGTGCAACTATCGTATCGTGGGTAATCTCGGTAATCTGCGCCATCATGCTGCGCAAGAACGGTTACAAGAGCCCGTTCAAGGCTCCGATTTTCCCCGTGATTGCGGTAATTGCTATCGGCGGTTTGGCATTCATGTTCTTTCAGTTGAAGACCGAAGGTATCATCGCTGCTATCGTATGGGCTGTCGTTGGTATCGTCGTTTACTTCATTTTCAACAAGACGGGGCTTAAGAGCTCTTGCAACGAGAAGAAGGAAATCGAACTGCTGAAAGCTGAGTAGCCTCGTTTGTCTCGATGATGTGTTCATGCTGCGAGGAAGCAAGAGCTTCGATTATATGACGTTGGCTTGCAAAACGCGCACGAAGAGTTGAGGCTTGACTGGCAAGTAAAACAGGTGCGGCATCCAAAAGGCGTGTCGCACCTGCTTGCGTTTTACGAGGTTTTCAGGACTCTTAACCGGTCCTTTTTCGAAAGGACCGCTATGAGGAGTGCTTGGTTTCTGAGTTGTAAATTTCGAACCAGCGCATGAGTGCGCAGAGCAATTCTATATTCAGATTTGCGTCTTCGGGCACGAATTCAGATTCGATTATCT
>JAZQAV010000049.1:0-17153 GCA_045545435.1 Eggerthellaceae bacterium
GGTGATCATCGGTATCGTGTTGGCGTCACTTGCGAGCGGTGCCGCTGGTCCGCTGCCCTTCATTGCCCCTCTTGCGGTTATGTTTCTGCACGATGCGCTTATAGCCGTGTACGAAAGCGTGAGCTTAGGCGTAAAGGGCCGTTTTAAAGCGCTTGGCGAAATGATTCGCGGCAAAGCGGGAATTTACGTGGTGGTAGGCTCGCTTGTTGGGTGTCCTTTGGCTAACGCGGGAAACGTAATTGCCGTCGCTCAAATTGGACCGTCGTACGCTGCCGCCATCACGGCGTTTTATCCCGCAGTGGGCGCGCTGTTGGCGCGTTTCTTCTTGGGAGAACGCCTGCGGTGGTACCAATGGATCGGCTTTGCGGTGTGCATGGTGGGCGTTGCCCTGCTGGGGTTCAATCCCGATGAAGCGGTACCGGGTGATTGGTTTGTTGGAGTTGGAGCCGCGCTGGTTGCCGTTGCGGGCTGGGCGGTGCAAGCGGTTTTCATCGCGAAGGCGCTGAAACTGGAAAACGTCGATCGCCAGATGATTTTGCAGGTGAGGTTCGCCTTATCGGTTATCGCGTATGTGGCTGTAGTGTTTCCTGCGCTTGGTGCGTGGGGGTATGTGGGCGCACTTGCAACAAGCGAACAGGTTCCCTTGATAGCCCTGGGCGCTGTTGCAGGCATGACCGCAATGGCCTTTTATTATCGCGGATTGGCGATTATTGGAGCAACGAAGGCCATGGCGCTGGATATCACCTACGCGGCGTGGACCATTCCACTGGAGTTTTTGCTGCTTGGCAGTATGCCCACGTGGTTGGGGGTTGCTTGCTCCCTTGCGGTTGTTGTTGGATCCATTGTCGCCGCAAGCGATTTGAAGAAGCTGTTCGCGCCTTTGCGAAGCGAAGCTGCCTCTTAAACGATGTGCGCCGTCATTTCGCCCAGGTACTCTTCCAAGCAGGACAAAAACGTTTGGACCGCTTGATCGCCGGCGCTTTTTTCGTCAAGCAAGTAGCCGATTTTCGAGGTGATGGACGGATTGAAATCGCGTACGACAATCCCCGGGTAGTCTTTGATGTGGTTGCTGTACTCGGTGTAGAACCCGCTATCGAAACCAATGTACTCATTGCGCTCGATGGATGACAGCAAAAGGCGTTTGTTGTCGACCGCCTTCTTAACTTGGGCGGTTCCGTACTTGCTGTAATACTCCATGGTCGTGCGATCGATGCCCACCTCAGGATAGTCCGGGTAATCGATGATCAGCGGCTCCTTAAGAAGCTCACGAAGCGAGAGCTTCGCTTTTTTCGCAAGCGGGTTGTTCTTGCTTATGCACACGACCCATCTGTCATCCAGCAATGGGTTGAACCGCAGGCCGGTATCGTTGATTTTATCCTTGAGCGCTTTGTGCTCGTCGGGCACGTTCGCGATGCTGATGATGACTTCTGAGGTGCACTCGGCAATACGCCTGTGTGCGTCGGGAACCAGGTAGCTGTCCTTGGCGAGAGCTGTTACGTTCACGCGGGGCATTTTTTGCGCGAAGCGCTCGATAGCCGCCGAGATCACAATTTCGTGCACCGACGGACAGCAGAGCACCACCAAGCCTTCCGCGATGTCCGGGCATACGTGGTAGCGGCGTTTCAGGTCGCCCACCTGACGCAGGATTTCCTTGGCGCTTTCAAGCACTTCCATACCGTCTTTGGTAAGATAGCATCCATTGTGGCCGCGGATAACCAAAGTGGTGCCTATCTCTTGTTCCAGGTTGGCAAGCGATTTTCCCAGCGACTGCTGGGTGACGTACAGCTTCTTGCTCGCCTCGCTCAGCGAGCGGGATTTTGAGATTGCCACCAGGTATTCCAGCTGCTCTAAGCGCATTGAAGGCCCCTTCGGTCGAGGCGTCACGGCTTCGGCATGCTTTTGATTCTCGCGTTGGCTCGAGAGTCGCTGTTGTGTGGGGAGGGTGAAAAGCCCATGCTTTCGCTTACCGTGTCGTGCTCCCCCCCCCATAGCATCGATACGGTGTGAGGGCGTCCGCATATCGATTACGGCTGCGGTTATATTAAGATACCACATGCGGGGCGCCTCGTGTTGCTTTTGTCCCGAACTGGTTTGCGCATTCGAATTGACGAAAGGGAACATCCTGATGAACGTTGAGCTGGTGGACCAAATGGCAGGGGCGGTTACCGACTACCGCCAGATGACGGTTGACGCAACTGCAAAGCTGTCGCCTTACTGTTCGGTGATAGGGCAGGTTATCATAGGTGCTCGTACCGCCGTTTTCGCGGGATCGCATATTCGGGGCGATGTTGCTCCTATCACCATCGGGGACGACGTTAATATTCAAGAGGGATGTCTTTTTCATACCAGTGCCAACAGCCCGCTTGTGGTTGGCGACCATGTGACCATCGGCCATGGGGCAATACTCCATGGCTGCACCATAGGGCGCAATGTGCTGGTGGGCATGGGTTCTATCGTGATGGATGACGTGACGGTGGGTGACAATTGCCTGATTGGGGCGGGGTCGCTCCTTACCGGCCACAAAACATTTGCCCCGGGCATGCTCATTATGGGCTCTCCGGCGCGAGAGGTGCGCGCTTTGACCCCTGAGGAAATTGACGCGCTCATCACGCAATCGGGCGACTCGTATGTAAAGGTGAGCGACGCCATGGCGCAGCAAGGGTTGCTGCTTCACCCCTCCCAAACAACGAAGATTTGGCCGTAGCGGCCGCTTTGGGCGCCCGTGACAAAACGATTGAGGAAGGGTGAGGGTTGGCGAGCTACGTATGCGCAACCCGTTTTTTGCAGTTCCTGTAGGCTATCGGGCCAGCTTGGCACTCTGTGTTAAAATGTAGCGCTGGAATTTTAACAGTCGGAAGGAATCCTTGTATGTCAGGACATTCAAAGTGGGCAACCACCAAACATCGCAAGGCTGCACAGGACGCAAAGCGCTCGGCCTTGTTCTCCAAACTTGCACGTAACATTACCGTCGCGGCAAAAGAAGGCGGCGACCCCAACCCTGACAACAACGCCTCGCTTGCTGCCGCAATCGAAAAGGCAAAGGGCTACTCGCTTCCGAAGGACAAAATCAAAACCGCTATCGATAAGGCCTTCGGTTCGGGCAAAGATTCTGCGAACTACGAAACGGTAACGTATGAGGGCTACGGCCCGGCGGGTATCGCGGTATTCTGCGAGGCTCTTACCGATAACCGTAACCGCACGGCCGCCGATGTTCGCGCGGCATTCTCGCACCATGGTGGAAGCCTTGGCACGTCGGGCTCGGTTGCGTTCCAGTTCGAGCGCAAGGGCCAAATTACGGTCCCCAAGGTTATCAAGAGCGACGACAAAAAGGTTCCCGATAAAGAGAACGCAGTGGACGAGGACGAGTTCATGATGGTTGTCGCTGAGGCTGGCGGCTCCGACTACGAAGATGCTGACGAAGAGTGGATCGTCTACACCGCCCCCACCGATCTTATGGCTGTGAAAAAGAGCCTTGAGGAGCAGGGCATTGAGACCCAGGGCGCCGAGATGACCATGATCGCCTCCACGCCTACTACGGTGACCGTTTCCGATGCTCAAAAGGTCATGCGTCTCATCGACCGACTTGAAGAGCTCGAAGACCTTCAAAACGTCTATCACAACATGGACATCACCGACGAAATTGCGGAGGCGCTTGACGCTGAATAGCGCTAGGCGCACTCGCTGGGTGGGTGCGATAGCAAGCCCCACGATACAAGGAGTCTTCTTTCAAAACTGATTGTTCAAAGCATAATAAGCGGCACCGGGTGTTCGGTGCCGCTTTTGTTTTGGCTTAACGGGGCTTGAAGGCGCGTTGCTGTCGTTGCGCCCTCAGGGTGCTTATCGCGTTCGACCGGGGAAGCTTGTTGAGCACAGGTTGTACTCGTTGACGCCCGCTGCAAGCGCGCTGGCTCTGAAATCATCGAACGCAGCATTTCTTTTACCGTCGATTTCGGCGGGCACTGGGTAGGCAAGCGCGCACCCGTAGCGCGCAACAAGCGAAAGCGCTTCATCCCAATGCGCGGGCGGCATGGCGTCCAGGCTCACGAGCGGTTTGCCGGCGTAGCGACGAATTGCTTGTTCAAGGGCGTGCGGCGTGGTTGCTGAGATCTGCAAAGGCGCAGCGCACAGCTCTTGTATGCTTGCGAGGGCGCCAACGAGGGCCGTTTGCTCATCAACTCCCTCGAACCCTACGAACACGTCTACGATTTCTTCGTCCGCGTCAAGCGCTGCATCTACCAAGCTGTCGTAAAAGCCCTCCGCGATATCATCCAGCGCTTCTTCGCGATTGTCTTCCGTTACGGTGGGCGCTATCGCTGCGCCCTTGGCGAGTTCAACGGTTGCGCGCCCCGAGGTGACCGCCCTCAGTGCTTGCGCGCCTTCTTGATTGCACGTGGGCGTTGCGCAGGGCCTGGTTACGGGATTCTTTCTTTCGTTTAAAAGCTTCGCCAATCGTGCGATATAGGACGGGTTGGTTCCGCAGCAGCCACCTACGATGCTCACACCGCAATCGAGCATGCTTCCAACGGCGGCTGCATATTCGTCGGGCCCAATGTCGTAGGCGTTTGCTCCCGTTTCGTCTATGTGGGGCAGCCCCGCGTTAGCTTGAACAATTACCGGGCATGGGGCATGTGCAGCCATCTTTGCCACAAGTGGAGCCAAGCCTTCTGGCCCCAGTGAGCAATTGGCACCCAGTGCCTGAACGCCAAGCGATGAAATGGCGTGAGCAGCGGTAACGGGGTCGGCGCCCAAAAAAGTTTGGCCGTGCTCGCCGAAGGTCATGGTGGCAAAAATTGGCAGCGAGGTGTGCTCTTGGACGGCAAGTATTGCGGCCTTCATCTCAAGAACGTCTGACATGGTCTCAATTATTACCAGGTCGGCATCGGTTTGCGCTATAGCCTGCGCCTGTTCGGCGAAAAGCTGGTACGCCTCTTCGAACGTGAGGGTGCCCGAAGGCTCAAGCAGCGCGCCCAAAGGCCCGATGTCCGCCGCAACATAGCGAACCCCCGATTCTCGCGCGCATGCGGTTGCCGCAGCAAACACGTCCAAAACGTGCGCGGCGCCGGCAAGCTTGAGCGCATTGGCGCCAAACGTGTTCGTGGTAGCAACTTCGCTGCCGGCTTCGACATACGTTTTGTGAATGTCGGTTATGACGGCCGGGTTGCTCAGGCACAGAAGTTCGGGGTGCTGCGATGTGTCAAAACCGCGCGCTTGAAGAGCCGTCCCCATGGCTCCGTCGAACAAAAGGAAGTCCTCGCCGTTCAGAACGCGGGCAAGGCGGTCGTCTTTAACAGTGATATTCCGTTTGTTCTTGAGCGTGGTGGGTGCTGCGTAGGGTGCGTTCATAGGCGCCTTTCTTTTCGCAGGTGTTTGGTGTTCATTGTAGCGTCGATGGGCGGCGCTGGTCATAGGGATACGCGGTAAGCAAGCATCCATTCTGGTTATAACGCTCTGGTGGCACATGCGCGCCCTGTCGATATTTGGTGCATTCGGCAATCTGTTTGTATAAAGCAAACAGATGTTCTATAATTTATCAGATACCGCTGTCAGCTTGTAGAATGTTTGCAGCGGATTGGTCGGCAAGGCCGCTTAGTACGTTCGAAGCAAAGGGGTTGCGTGTCACTCGAGCGCGTCATATTGGGAATAGACCCTGGTTTGGCAAACACCGGATGGGGCGTCGTTCACCAGCAGGGATCGCATTTGTCCTGCTTGGCGTACGGTTGCGTCACCACGCCCGCTTCATGGGAACTGGCTTCGCGGCTCGGTAAAATTTACGAGCAAATCGGAGCCGTCATTGAGCGATTTGGCCCCCAGTATTGCGGCATCGAAACCGTGTGGTTCGGGCAAAACATAACCGCCGCTTTTGCAACGGGCCAGGCTCGCGGCGCTGCGCTGGTAGCATGCTCGCAGGGTAAGGTGTCGGTGGGGGAGTTCACTCCGCGGCAAATCAAGCTGGCCGTAGTGGGTACGGGCAGCGCGGACAAAAGCCAAGTTCAGTACATGGTCAAACAGTTGCTGTCGTTGGAAAACCCGCCAAAACCCGACCATGCGTCCGACGCGCTTGCGGCTGCTATTTGCTATACCACCCACGATGGCGTGCTGGGTGTGCCGCGTGCGTAAGCTTCCAGCATGGCAATAAAGCCCGCATTAGCTCAGTAAGCAGGAATTAAAGGAGCACCATGATCGCTTTTCTGAAGGGAACCGTCGAAGCCAAAACGCTTTCAAGCTTGTATCTTGACGTCAACGGCATTGGTTTTGAAGTGGGCATGTCCTCAACGAGTCTTGCAAAAATGCCGTCTCAGGGGTCCGAGGCGCAAGTGTTCACCTACCTGCAAACGCGCGACGACGGCATGTCGTTGTACGGTTTTTATTCCATGGAAGAAAAAGCCCTGTTCGAAAAGCTCATTGGGGTATCGGGGGTAGGGCCGAAAATGGCGTTGGCCGCCTTGTCAACCTATGCGCCCGAGGCGCTTGCCACCATGATTGCAACGCAGGACGTTGCGGCTGTCCAGCGCATCCCGGGTGTGGGCAAAAAAACCGCCTCCCGCATCATTCTTGAGCTTAAAGGGTCACTTGATCAGGGAATTGGTAATTTGTTCACCGCCGAAGAAGATTCAGCGACGCAAGATCCCGCTTTCGAGCTCGCGCGAGAAGCGCTGCTTTCGATGGGCTTCACTTCGGCCGAAACCGATTTGGCGCTTAAGGGGGCACCCGTTGGTAGCACCGACAGTGCGCTGCTACAATATGCGTTGAAACGATTGGGAGCTTAACTGCTGAAGAATAGGGTTTCGCGTTGGTATGAATATGAAAGTTGAAATAGAGGGGCTGGTTTTCGAGTCGCCGTTGCACGGGAGCCTTTCCGAAGCTCAAGAGAGCGGCGCGGGGGGCAAAGATGCTCCGCGCGCGGTTTCGGCTGAGCTCCAAGAGGACGACCTTGCCCTTGATCGCAGCTTGCGCCCCAAATACCTCAAAGATTATGTGGGCCAAGAGCGCACGAAAGAGTCGCTCGCCATTATGATCCAGGCGGCAAAACAACGCGGAGACGCGCTCGATCACATTCTTTTTTCAGGGCCTCCGGGTCTTGGCAAAACGACGCTTGCCACGGTGGTCGCCAACGAGCTGGGCTCAAACGTTAAAACCACCAGTGGTCCTGCTATCGAGCGCACGGGCGATCTTGCGGCCATTCTTACCAACTTGGAAGAAGGCGACGTCCTGTTCATCGACGAAATCCACCGCCTGAACAGGATGGTGGAGGAAGTGCTGTACCCAGCGCTCGAAGATTACGTTTTGGACATCGTGGTGGGCAAAGGTCCCGCCGCGCGTTCCATTCGACTTGATCTTCCGCACTTCACGCTGGTAGGCGCCACCACCCGAACGGGCCTTCTTACCGGGCCTTTGCGCGATCGTTTCGGCATTGTGTTTCGCTTGCAGTACTACACGCCCGAAGAGCTTGGTCAAATCGTCCAACGTTCTGCGAGCATTTTGGATGTTGATATATCTCATGACGGCGCCCTTGAAATCGCGCGCCGCAGCCGTGGTACGCCGCGTTTGGCAAATCGTTTGCTCAAGCGTGTGCGCGACTGGGCGCAGGTGCGCGAAGATGGCTCCATCACCGAAGATGTGGCTGCCGAAGCGCTTTCCTTCTACGATGTGGACCCCATTGGCCTTGATGCTATGGACAACCGCATCCTGGAGCTGTTGGCGGTGCAGTTCGGCGGCAGGCCGGTGGGGGTTAACACCATAGCTTCGGCCCTGTCTGAAGATGTTGGCACCATCGAAGATGTTTTTGAGCCGTACCTTATGCAGTGCGGGCTTATTGTGCGCACGCCAAAAGGAAGGCAGGCGACGCGTCGGGCGTACGAGCATCTGGGCATAGCCTGGCCCGAATCGCTGTAGGGGTGGCACATGCTTGAGCAAGATTACCTTATGCGTCAGATCATGAACCTGGTGCGCGCGCTGGTTGTTGCGCGGCAAAAGAAAGCCGAGGAGCTGAATCCGGCGGCAGCTGCGGAATCGTTGGAGCAGGCGATTACTGCAGCTACCGAGCTTGACGGTGTTGCGCTGCTGTCCCTTGCGCCTGAGTCCATGGCAAGCGTCATGAGGGTGTCGGGCGTCGATCCGCGCTTGGCGGAATACATTGCGCGCGCAATATTGCTTGAGTCGGTATATCTTAAGGCTGCGGGCAATACGTCGCTCGCCGCCCTTCGCGAGAACCAGGCGCACTCACTTGCGCAGTCGTACAACGTAGCGCTGCCCGATGATGCTGCCGATTTCGACGCGCTTTGCAACTATGCCGAGCAAGCAGAGGACGCCTATAGGCGCGGCGCGCAAGAAACAGCGGGATGCCAAAGCGCGTGTGCGCTTGATGGCGATGAATTACATGCGGTGAACGCAAATGACGCTTCGGCCGCAACTGGCGAACAAACACCCATGTCAAAAGATAGTTTTCTGCAACAAGTAGAAGAACTAGAACGACTCTTGCAATAATGACTCCACTTTTGCATGACGGCAAACGCGCAGATGTCCTCCAAAAAAAGTTGCATTATGCTATTTCCCCGAAAATGCGTACCGCATTCCGAAAAATTTTGACGATTCTCGACTTTCGAAAAAAATAACGATATTTAGCGTATAGTAAATCATGTTGTTTTTAAACGCAGAAACAGCGTGGCTACATGCTCTCAGTAGTGTGGTTACTCCGTATTATCGGGGAAGGAAAGAGGATATAGGATGGCACAAGGCACAGTTAAATGGTTCAATCCTGAAAAAGGATATGGCTTCATCTCTCAAGAGGGCGGCGAGGATCTGTTCGTCCATTACTCTGAGATTCAGATGGAAGGCTTCAGGACGCTCGAGGAAGGCCAAGCCGTTTCCTTCGAGGTAACCACTGGTCAGAACGGTAAGCTCCAGGCGAGTAACGTTACCAAACTCTAAGGCTATTTGCGTCATATATTGTTATGCGAGCGAAAGCCCGCATGTGAAACAGCGCCCAAAAGGCGCTGTTTTTTGTTGGTGGGGCACCCAGTTAAGGCTGATCAGCAAAATCGAAAAGCTGCTCGGCGGAATCGTAAAGCTGCTTGGCGAGCCGAAAGACTGCTCGGCTAAACCGAAAAGCCGCTTGGCGGGCCGAAGGACTGCTTGGCTAGACCGAAAGGCTGCTCGGCGGAAGCGTAAAGCCGCTTGGCAAGCTGTTGGCACATAGGGGGGGGCTAATGCAAAAACATTGCGTCGCCAAACGAGAGCAAGCGGTAGCGGTTTTCTATTGCGTGGTGGTAGGCGCGGATGACGTTGTCGCGTGAGGAGAAGGCGCTCACCAGCATCATCAGCGTTGAGCGGGGAACATGGAAGTTCGTGATAAGGGCGTCAACAACATTGAAATGGTAGCCGGGTAGGATATAGAGCGAGGTTGCCTCCCTGTTGCGCGCGCGCAAACGGTTCTCTTGCGCATCCCATGCGCTTTCGAGGCTGCGTACGCTGGTGGTCCCCACAGCAATAACGCGGCCACCGGTTGCCTTCGTACGCTCGATGGCTTCTACGGTGCGTTCGGGGACGGTGTAGTACTCGGTGTGCATGTGATGTGCTTTGGGATCATCCTCGTCAACGATGCGGAATGTATCAAGGCCCACTTCAAGTTCGACCGTTTCCCAGCCGACCCCTTTTTCTTTCAGACCCTCGATAAGCTCAGGCGTAAAGTGAAGGCCGGCAGTAGGTGCCGCGGCCGAGGCTTCGCGTTTCGAGTACACGGTTTGGTACAGCTCTTCGTCGCCAGCGTAGTTTTTAATATAGGGAGGCAACGGTGTGTGACCAGCGGCGTGCAGCGCTTCATCAAGGGAGGGGAAAGTTGTGCTCAGGCGCGCAATGCGCTCGCCGCGCGTAGCCGATTGTGCCCAGTCCACTATTTCAACCGATAAGGCGATAGTGCCGTTTTTGTCGGGGATGTCTACCACAGCGCCGCTGCTCGGTTTCAATCGTTTGCCCGGCTTTACCAAAACCTCCCAGGTTGCGCTGGTGGAAGTTGGCGGTTCGCGATTAAACACCTCGCGCAACAGAAATACTTCCGCTGCTCCGCCCGTGCCGCGTTTGGTGCCCAAAAGACGTGCGGGCAACACGCGCGTCTCGTTGACAACCAGCAGATCTCCGGGGTTCAAATACGCTTCGATATCTTTGAATATACGGTCTTCAAGCGCTCCTGTCTCACGCTCCATCACCAGCAGACGGCATTCGTCGCGTACGGCGGCGGGCTCTTGCGCAATGAGCTCTTGTGGGAGGTCGTAATCGAAATCGCTCGTTTTCATGCTGCTAAGACTCTTCTTCCTGTTTGCGTTGGGCGCGCAGTTGTTTGAGAATGGCATGCTTGCGCGCTTGTTTGCTCTGGTAGGCGCTCTTCTCTTTGGCGCGCAGTGCGGCCGCTGCTTCGTTTTGCGCAATCTCTTGCGCGTGTTCGGCGCGTTTGGCGGCCTTTCGTTCACGGATTTGTCGTTTTGCGAACGCGCGCGTGGCCACTCCTTCTGCCACCGAAAAACGGCATCCGCAGTAGCTTTGCCGGTACATGCCCGTATCGCGACTGCGGATGAGCGCGTTGTCGTAATAGGGACGCCAGTCCTCAAAGAACGTGTCGAGATTGTTCGCGCTTGCCGCCCGTTCAAGCTCTTCGCGAATGACGTCGGTGAACTGATAGGGGCTTACGGCCAGCGTGGTTGCAAGTGTGTCGAAACCGCCCTCTTTCGCCAGGTGCGCCGCTTCCTCCAGGCGCATGCGGTAACATGCGCGGCAACGCTCGACGCGATGCTCGTCGTCAAGGAGCTCGGATACCGACTGGGCGCGTTCAACCGCGCTCTCAAGATCGCGGTACTGTGCAAGGCTGTCGCCGAGCGATCCTGCGCAGCGCTCCCATGCATCGGCGTTGTAGCTTGCTTCAATTACGGCAATGCCCTGTTCGTCGGCGAAGGCACGCAGGGTGGTAAGACGCTTATCGTATTCTGTGCGCGGTGCGATGTTGGAGTTCGCGAAGGCGATGGTAATATCGAAGCCGCGTTCGCGCAGGAGGCGAACGGGTTCAAGCGAGCAGGGGCCGCAACATGCGTGCAAAAGCATTTTCATTGAGTTTTCCTGCTCCTTTCAACAAACCTATACTACCATGTTGATACTTGAAAGCTCGGCGAAAGCGCGTTTAGGTGCGAACCTCTACAAAGCGCTCGATACAAAAAGGAAGACCCATGGCTTTGTTCGATTACACCATTGACGCAACCAGCGGCGCGGCGCGTGCGGGAACGTACGAGACGGCACACGGCTCATTCCAAACTCCCATGTTCATGCCCGTGGGAACCCATGCCACGGTCAAAGGGATTACCGTCGAGCAGTTAAAACAGCTTAAAAGCCAGGTAGTGCTTGCGAACACCTATCACCTGTATATGCGTCCGGGAGCCGATGTAGTAAGCGAAGCGGGCGGCGTTCAGAAATTCATGAGCTACGACGGCCCCATGCTCACCGATTCGGGAGGATTTCAGCTGTTCAGCCTTGCGCACATGATGAAGGAAGATCCCGACGGCGTCGATTTCCAGGCACTTGACTACGACGGGAGCAAGCACCGCTGGACGCCTGAGAGCAACATGCGCATACAGGAGCTTATTGGCGCCGATATTGTCATGCAACTTGACCAGTGTATTGGCTATCCGGCAGAAAAGAAGGATGTTGCCGCCTCCACCAAGCTTTCCTGGGACTGGGCTGCTCGCTGTCTGCGCGCGCACGAGCGCCCCGATCAAACGCTTTTCGGCATTGTGCAGGGCGGAATGTTTCGCGATTTGCGCTTGGAGAGCGTTTCTCATTTGCTTGAGACCGAGCGCGACAACCAAACCTCGGGCGGAAGGCGTTTTGGCGGTTTCGGCATTGGCGGGTATTCCGTTGGCGAAGAGCATGACGTTATGTTCGAAACGCTGGGCGCGGTTACCGCGGCGCTTCCCGAGGACCGCCCGCGTTATTTGATGGGCGTCGGAAACCCCACAACGCTGGTGCGCGCTGTTCGCGAGGGTGTCGATATGTTCGATTGCGTTTTGCCCACGCGCACAGGCCGTATGGGCACGGCGTTTTCAAGTACCGGCCGCATGAACATGCGCAATGCCGCGTACGCGCGCGACTTTAGGCCGCTTGACGCGCACTGCTCATGCCCGGTATGCCAAAATCATTCACGCGCTTACATCCGCCATCTCATCAAGCAAAAAGAGATGCTGGGCGGCATTTTGCTGTCGCTGCACAACCTGCACTTCCTCATCGATTTGATGCGCCGTGCGCGCGAAGCTATTCTGGCTGATGCGTACGAGGAATTCTATGCGGAGTGGATGGCCTCTGAAGCGGCAAACGACTACTGATAAGCGGGGAACCCGTTCGCCTGTTGCCGGCTTCGTGACATGTGGCGCGGAATACGCCTGCTGTTACGTGCGGCGTTGGCCGCTTGTTGGCCCGCCCTAGAACCAGGGCGCGGTTCGCGCACGTTTCCCGCGACCCCTCTTTTTCTGAATAACGATAATGTATGAAATGCGCCATTTCTCCTTGGGTTGGCTATCCGTGCGCTCAGATTGAAAATCTTGTGGCAAAATATCAGATTGGTATTTTGGCGATTCGGGCATGTTGACGGCAATGTGTTCGAGCCGTGGTATTTAAAACGAGATGAATTGAGTTTTGCACTATGGCACAATCCGATAGCAATCGTAACGCGAAAAAAGTGGGAACCGGAACCGATAGGCGCAACATTTGGCTGCTTGTGATAACCACGGTGCTCGTGGTTGTTTCCGTCGCCTTGTTCATGCCGCCCAATGAGCGCATTAACCAGGGCCTTGACATTCAAGGTGGCCTTTCGGTTGTTCTTACCGCAACCAGTACCGACGACACGGCGATTACCGATGACGACATGGAAACGTCGCGTGCCATAATCGAAAACCGCGTCAATGCCCTTGGTGCGTCTGAGGCGGTAGTGCAGGTTCAGGGGCAAAACCAAATTCTGGTGCAAATTCCCGGCTTGTCCGATACCGAAACCGCGTTGGCCACCATTGGCAAAACGGGCAAACTTGAGTTCGCGCGCCTTGATTCGTTTACCGATCCGCAGGTGGTTGCCGCAATTCAAAACGGCAATTACGGTGGCGAGCAAATGTATACCGATGAATTCGGCAATTCGTTCCCAACGGGACGCACGCAGGCGCTGCGCGTTGAGGACGGAACCTACACGCCGTTGATCACCGGCGAGAACATCGAGCGGGTGATGGTGGACCGCGCAAGCGAGGCGTCCACAACATACGAAGTTGACTTGCGCCTCGATTCTGCCGGCGCGCAGGCGTTTGCGGATGCAACCAAAGCGCTTGCTCCCACGCGTGGGCTCATCGTTATCATTTTGGACAACGAGGTGCAATCTGCCGCCGCGGTACAAAGCGAGATCTTAACGGGCGACGTTTCTATCACGGGCAATTACACTCAAGATGAAGCGAACAACCTTAAAACCATCCTCGAATCGGGCTCGCTGCCAGTGAGCTTCTCGTATTCGCAAAGCCAGGTGGTAGGACCCACGCTTGGCCAGGATGCGCTTGCCTCGGGTGTTCTGGTTGCGCTTATTGGCCTGCTGCTGGTTATGATCTACCTTTTGTTCTTCTATCGCGGACTGGGAACTATCACGGCTGCGGCCATGGTGGTGTTTGCCGCGTTCTATCTGGGAATTTTGGCCGCTCTTTCTAGGTTTGGCTTGTTCAGTCTGTCGCTCGCGGGCGTTGCGGGCATCGTGCTTACCATTGGTATGGCGGCGGACTCATCGGTTCTTACCGTCGAACGTTTCCGTGAGGAAATCCGCATGGGTCGAAGCGTGCGCGCCGCATCCATTACCGGCGTGCGCCATGCCATTCAAACGTCAATCGATGCCGACTTGGTAACGCTGGTGAGCGCATTGTGCTTGTTCTTCTTGGCCTCCGCTTCCGTCAAAGGCTTCGGTCTTACGCTGGCGCTGGGCATTATCTGCGACATCATCATGATGCTTTTGTTCAAGGCGCCGCTGGTGCGTTTGCTGGCTCCGCATTCCATCGCCAAGCACCCGCAATTCTGGGGCGTCGTCGATGTGCAGGAAGCTGCTGACGCATTTGCCGACCTGGCAGTCGTTGAAGGCGTTACCGCCGGCGAGGCTGAAATCGGCGAGGCGTTGGATGCAAAGGAAACCGATCGCGTTGCTTCCGAGCGCGGTGGGGCGACGGGTACGGCGGCCGCGGCGCGCGTGCATGCCATTAAAGGCCGCTTCATCAAGCACGATATCAACTTCTTGGGTTATCGCAAGGTGCTCTTAAGCGTTTCGGCTGCCCTGGTGGTGCTGTCGTTTGTGATCGTGGGAGTGCGCGGGCTCGATTTCGGTATCGAGTTCGTTGGCGGCACGTCGGTCACCTTCCACAACACGGGCGAAGTTTCGCTCGATCAAATGCGCAGCGCATTTTCCGCACAGGGTGAGACGGATGCGGTTATCCAAACCACGTTCTCCGACGGCGAAGAGGGCTTCTTGGTGCGCACCACGACGACGGATGCGCAGTTGGCAACCGCCACCGCCAATGCCGTAGCGGCGTCTTTGGGATTAACCACCGACAGCTTCGAAGTTACCACCATTGGCCCGGACTGGGGTTCAAGCGTGGTCAATGCATCGCTTATAGCATTCCTTGTCTCCATTGTGCTCATCATTATCTACATTGCCATACGCTTTGAATACAAGATGGGCTTTACGGCCATCGTGGCATTGCTGCACGACCTGGTTATCGTTATGGGTGTTTACGCTTTGGTGGGCCGCGAGGTAAACCCCAACACCATCGCTGCGCTGCTTACCATTTTGGGTTACTCGCTGTACGATACGGTGGTTGTGTTCCATCGCATCAACGACAACATGCGCGACCTTAACTTGAAGTGCTCGTTTATGACCATGGCGAACCATTCAATCAACCAGGTGTTCATCCGTTCCATCAACACCACACTCACCTCGCTCATCCCCGTTATCGCAATGCTGTTCTTCGGCGGCGAAACCTTGAAGGACTTTGCGTTCGCAATGGTTGTGGGCTTGGTGGCCGGCGCTTATTCGTCCATCGCCGTGGCGTCTCCGCTGTTCGCCATCTGGAAAACGCGCGAGGATCGCTACGCGAAACTGGCAAAACGTTTTGGTCCCACCATCGGCGCGTTCGAGTTCGACCGTTCGGGCATTGGTTCGTTGGGCTCGGTTGCAAATTCTCGCTCTGCTCGTCTGAAGAGCGCTGCCGCCCAAAGCGCCAGCATCGGCAATGTGGCCGAGTCGGCTGCAGCGCGTGGGGCGGATGTGGCAGATGTGCCCCAAACTCCCGAAGAAGAGGCTGCTTTGCAGCTGGCCACAGCTGAAGAAGCTGTGCGCACCGCGAAAACCCCCACGCGCAACGACAACGCGCGCGGCGGTAAGCGCAGAGGCAAAAAACGTCGTTAACAAGTTTTCAGGAGGAACCCCATGCGTGAGGGAAGTGCACCTAATTTCGCCCCGCCAACCGAAGAGGGCGTAATCGTTTCGCTGGAAGACGAGAACGGCGATATCACGAACATGGAATTTCTGGGCCTGGTGCTCCATGGAGAGCGCCGCTACGGCTTCTTTTTCCCGGTAAGCGAAGAGGAGCCCGCGCTCTCATCGGGTGAGGTTGTTATCCTCGAGGTAACCGAACTCGACGAAGACGGTCAGCCCCAGTCGTTTGAGCTGGTGGTAGACGAAGCTATAGCCTCTGAGGTTTACGAGGACTTCAAGGTAGCTGCCGCTGATTTGTACGACTTCGCTTAAGAGTTAGCCTGCTGGGTCGCAAGGCCCACAACGCGGTAAGCGCCATCGTAGATGCCCAGCAAATCTGCTGCCATGATGTTGTCGCACATGGCAGCGATAATACCCGGCTCTGCCTGCATAAGGTCTATCATGCCGCATATTTCGGGCAGCGATTCAAGCTCGTACGTGCCATCTCCCAGTTCGGCGCTGCGAATGGCACCCCATGCCTCGTGTCCGCCCACGCGCTGGATCATCAGCTTGGGGACGGGGTAGAACGACAGCTCGCTGGGCTTGGTGACAAGAACATCGCAGGCGCGCATGAGCAGGTTGGTGGAGTACACCGCCGCAAATATATCATCATGCAAAAACACGTGGATGCCCTCTGCCTCATGCGGCATGGACGCAGAGCCATCCGCGCCACATTCGGCTTCGGGTGAAGCCGTTTCCTGCGGCATCGTTTCGCGGGCGAGTTCGCTGTCCAGTGCGCCTGCGGCAAACGCAGCGGTTTCTTCGAAGTTGTCAAAGTGAAGACGGGCGTCGCAAAGCGCCGGGATGCTTTCGCGCAGTTTTTCCCAAACGCCGCGATGGTCGCCCACGTTGATGTAGAGGGTGGCCTTGTTTGCCTCAATCGCGGGAAGAAGATGCTCGATAATGCCTTTGAACAGGCCAAATTGCGCACCGGCACCGCCAACGCTCAGCAGATAGCGGATGGGTTTGCCCGCGTTGATCCGATCGATGCGGGCCGCGCAGTCGCGTTGGATGTTTACTACCAGTTCATGGTCGACGTAATGCCCCGTATAGAACAGCGACCCTTCGGGCATAGGCTTGAGGATGCGCTTTTTGTCCATGCCGCGCAATGCTTTGTAGCCTTGGAAGCTGCTGGGAGTTTGAACCGTATGCAGTGCGCCTTCTGCCAAATGAAGCGCCATGGGCCAGTTGTCGGGAATGGCGTTGACCACCTGCGACATACCTGCATGGACGGCGGCCTGAGCCGGCCATACATGCGTTCCAATGAAGGGGATATCGCGCGGGATGTCGGTGAAGGGCGCGTACATGAGCTCAGACACTTTTTGGTCGGTGGCGTTATAGGTGAGCTTGCGGAATCCCTCGGAGTTCAGTGGCTCCCAGTAAAGCTTGTTGAACAGGCGGGATTTTTGGGAGAGACGTGATCCCATTGAGTAGAGGTCGTTTTGGTGCTTGATGACCTTCGAGCACGTTGTTTGCGGGAAGGCGCTTAAGTCCAGCCAATAAGGGGTGTACCCCAGCGCATGTGCCGCCGACGCGATGGCCATCGATATGCGGTAGTGGCCAAACCCCATGCGGATGTTGCCAACGATAACCGGGGCGCCCGCAGGTTCGTCAACCAGCGAATCGGGCG
>JAZQAV010000050.1:0-2694 GCA_045545435.1 Eggerthellaceae bacterium
TCCTCTATGCGGCTCTGGCAGTCCGGTTTTACGATTCGAGGCCATGCTAACCCGCGACCAAGACGGGCTCAAAGCCCGCAATCTCATCGAGAGACGCAGGGGTCTCTCGCCGCATCTCGATGAGCATATTGTCAGGTCGCGGTTTGCGGAGTTCGTGCACGAAGCCCGTTTCCGACACCTTGGGGCGAAAGGGCGTGCACGAAGCCTCTTTCCGACACCTTGGGGCGAAAGGGCGTGCACGAAGCCCGTTTCCGACACCCCGGGGCGAAAACCAGTGCACGGAATTCGTTTCCGGCGGCTCAACGCAAAAGCGCCAACGCGGAGCTCGTTTCGCTCAGGATCGCGCGTTCAAAGCACGAAACCTCTTTCCCGGAAAACACGCTCGTCAAAACAAGAAATGCACCCCCGCAACCAGCTTTTCGGCTGATGGCGGGGGTGCATTGTTGCGCTAGGCAATTGAGGGTGCGCAGGCTTTCGCGCAGCTCAATCTCGTGCTAGTTCTTAGGCGTAGCAGCTTCTCCAGCAACTGCGGGAGCGGCAAATTCGCCACCGCAATGCTCGCAACGGGTTGCGCCTTCTTTGATCTCGCCCATGCAGTAAGGGCAGGTGGGGGCAGCAACTTCGGACTCGGGCTCGGTGTCTTTGCCAGCCACTTTTTTGGCAGCCTTCGAAAGGTTGTTGATGCTCTTGATGAGCCAGAACACAACAAGGGCGATGATCAGGAAGTTGATGATTGCGCCAATGAAGCTACCGAAGTTGATGGAAACCGTATCGGTAACAGCAATGTTGAGCGCACCCATGTCGGTGCCCTTGCCGCCGCTGATAAGCGTGATAAGCGGCGTGATGATGTCAGTGGTGAGCGAGGTCACGATTGCGGTGAAGGCGCCGCCGATGATGATACCAACGGCCATGTCCATTACGTTACCGCGCGCAATGAACTCTTTGAACTCTTCGGTGAACTTAGCCATGTTTCTCCTTCCGTAGTCACCGGCCCCTCTATTCATGAGCGCTAAATTCAAGAATTATAAGCGCCATGTTCAGGAATTTTGGTTAACTAGATTATATAAGCACTCATGAAAGCGGTAATCAACGGGTTTCTTCTATCTTTGGCGAGAAAAATTTATTGGTCATGGTAGGGTAGAGGCTCGACACGTATGAGATGTTACAAAGCCCGACCGCAGAGGTGCACAAGAAAACATGCCACTTTGGGGAAGTTTGATACTGGTAGCCTTTTTTCTTGCGATGAACGCGTTTTTTGTCGTCGCCGAATTCGCGATGGTGCGCGTGCGCCCTTCGCAGATTGAAGTTGCGCTGCAAGAAGGAAAACCCGGCGCCAAGGCTGCCAAACGCGTGACCAGCAACGTAAATGCGTACCTAGCAGCTTGCCAGCTGGGCATCACGTTGGCCTCGCTTGCGTTGGGTTGGCTTGGCGAACCCGCCTTCTCCGCACTTGTTCGCCCTGTGCTCGCGCCGCTTGGGCTGTCGGAAACGGTTATCTCATCAATTGCCATCATAATCGGCTACACGCTTATGACCACGTTGCACGTGGTGGTGGGCGAGCAAATCCCCAAGTCACTCGCGATTTTCAATACTGAAGCATGGGCATTGCGCACCTGCGGCGTGCTGGTGGTGTTCTATCGCATAACGTATCCCATTATGTGGGTGTTCAACGCGCTTACTACTGGGGCTGTTCGCTTGGCGGGCCACAACCTTGAAAGCGAACACGAGGTGTACACCGACGAGGAAATTAAACTGCTCATCGACGAAAGCACCGAAAGCGGCCTCATTGATCCGCAGGCAAACGAGATCGTGGACAACATCTTCGACATTGGCGATAAGGATGCCGAGGCCATCATGACCCCGCGCACCGATGTAATCTGCGTTGACGTTGAAGACTCGCTGGAAGAAAACTTGCAGGTAATTAAGAACTACAAGTACACGCGCTATCCGGTTTGCCGTGGCAGCAAAGACCGCATCATCGGCTTCATCCATGTGAAAGACCTGTACACGGCTCCGCATCACGAATCAATGGAAGACCTGCGCATTCGCCCGATAACCGCGGTTCCCGAAAGCATTCCCGTTGCTAAGCTTATGCAGCATCTGCAGCGGCTGCATACCAAGATCGCTGTGGTGGTTGACGAGCATGGCGGAACCAGCGGCATCGTTACTATGAGCGATATCATGGAGCAAATTGTGGGCCGCATGGACGATGAGTATGCTCATGGCGGCAGCGGTCGTGTGGTTCATTTGGCCGATGGCAAAATGCTCATAGACGGCTCGATGGCTATCGACGAAACCGTTGAGCTGCTGGGCTTTGAGCCTGAAGAGGCCGAGGAATGCGAAACGGCCGGCGGATTGCTACTGTCGTTGTTCGACCGCATTCCCGAAGAGGGCGATCAGGTGAGTGTTGCCGAACGGGAAGACGGCGGCACGCGGGCTCACTTCATGGTGGTTGACATGGATGGTCGCCGCATCGACAAGATTCAGCTTGAACTGATCAAAGAAGACGCGGATAAGGCCGAGTAAGCGCGGAAGCGGAGATGCGTGAGACAAAATGTCTCACCAATTCCGCCGGCGCAACGCATTCACCGTTCGTGCGGCCGGGCATTCGTTCTCAATGTAGCGCGTCCGTCGTGGTTGTGCGGTCGAACAGTCGTCAACGCAGCGCGTCCGTCGTGGTTGTGCGGCCGAACA
>JAZQAV010000051.1:0-2345 GCA_045545435.1 Eggerthellaceae bacterium
TTCCGGCATCCAAGCCTACTTGCGGTGTCTACAAGGAGGCCCTTTTTGAACACGACCCACTCGCCGTGTCTACAAGGAGGCCCTTTTTGAACGTAGTGCATAAGCCCTTTTAGCAAATGTGCTCCAGAATTTAAAAAGACAGGCTATCCAGCGTCTTCGTCGGATGGAGGTGCTTTGTACTTATGTGGGGATTACCATCAAATACTGCACCCTTGTCCTCGAAAACCGCCCACTCCAGACGCATTCGTAGGCCTTCAAAATCTTTGCAACGAGGATTGGGCCTATGGTTCAAGGCCTTCATCAAGGCGTCGGCGGCTCGTCTCACCTCGGCTTGGCTGCCCACTTGGCCTCCTGAAAAAGAAACAACCGTGAAACCCATGCCGATGAGAAGATTTCTTTTCGAGGTGTCTTTGGCTACTTGCGAAACAGTTCCGTGAAAGGCGGCGCTGTCGTATTCGAAAGCGACCTTTTGCTTTGCCCAACAAAGATCGACTACTAGATGCTCTCGTCCGGTGGACCTCCGAAGTCGCTTGGGAACCTCCACTACGCCGTTCATCTCAAACGGAGGAAACGCAAGCCCTCCCAATCGGCAGGGAAAGCCCAGCAGCATGGCGAATGCCGTTTCCATGGGCGAAGCCGAACGCTCATGTACTAAATCAAGCGCCTTCATGACTTTACTTGCGTGGGGAAACGCGTTTCTCTGCGCGCAGAAGGTTCGGATTTTGCTTTTTGTCGTAAAGGATTTACGGTCGGTGATGAAGATGTGCTCGTTTGCGGGGTGCGTGTAAGTTCCGCAAAGCTCGTAGAGCAAATGCGTCAAGTCGTTGACTTCCGACCAACTTGCAAGTTGACAGACGACCAGCTCGGGGCATGCGGCAAACACCCCATCGGCCAGTTTGACGAATGCTTTTGCGGAAGCGTCGGAAAATGTGTGCGACATAATGAAATCGGTTTTTGGCAGGCGAGAACCGCGTGAGAACAGAAGGTGCAGAGCGGCGGGTTTTGTGCCGATCGAAGCCATAAACGCAAGGTAGCGAGCGATCGCGTCGGTGGCGCCGTCGAAATCCTCCGTCAAATCCCGAAGGCTGAGCCGGGGCAGATCGGCGATAGCCTGAGCCCCGAGATGGCGCAAGCTGTGCAATGAGGTGGTGTGCGTCAAGATAATCATAGGCGCACTGTAGCAATCGCAAGTCGGCTATTCGACGCCGCAACCTTGCATATTCGCCGTACGAGAGTCGGATGCCAACCGCCCTCTTGGAGGCTGCGAAGCCGCGTGAAGGTCGGCCGCAAACCGTCCTGAAGGATACTTCTAGGTCGGTCGCAAGCCGCACGGAAGGATCTCTCCGGGCAGGCTGCAAACCGCGCGGAAAGAAGCGAAACAAGCTTTTGGTTCGCGCAAGGGGCGGCAGAAAACTGTAAGAAGACGCAGTCGCATCGACGGGTGGACGGGGCAACGAGCGGTGGGCCGCTCCCGCCATTTGCGCCAATGGGCGTCCCCGCAAGGACGCGACCAACCCGACCCGCCTTTGCTATGACTTCACGGTGGTCTGCGCGTGGCATCTCGGGCACGTAGCGCGCAGCGTGCCCTTCCCTTTGGGAACGGAAAGTTCCTGACCGCATTGCGGGCACTTGAAGAACTTCGTGGTTTTACGCGCGTCCCATCTGCGGTTGAACCTGTCCCATGCGGCGCGCGGCTTCTTGGTTGCGTGCTCGAAGCGAGCGTTTTCTAATGCGCGGGCGGCAATGTCTCTCGAATAGCACCTGAACATCGCATACACCAGCGCCGCGAATCCCAGCAGGGACAGCAGCGCGCTTCCCAGCAGAAAATCCAGCAGGGTAAGAACGATGCCCGCCCCCAAGGAAGCCATGGCAAGCGTGTCCATGCCATTTCTGCCCTGCATGAACCGGACTATCCTCCAGCCCAGGTTGTTGAAGAAGTTATTCATCTCAAGCCTTCCGACGTGCGTTGTTTCTCCCAACTATAGCGCTCGTTGGGCGTGCGGCCCGTTCCTCGACCAGACGCCCACAAAGTTGCGCCACGCACCCGTTATAATGAGAGCGTCGGTTGCGAAGGGCGGGAAGACGACGGCGTGCCGCACCCCTCGACACCACGGCGCCGCGCTGCCGGCAACTTGATGGCAGCATCACGGAAGGCGGACTCCATGAAGAAGTCTATCACCTGTCTCGCATTGGCCACGATGCTGGCCCTTTCCCTGCAGAGCACAGCGCTTGCCTCTAATTCTTCAAACGTGGGGGCCCTCGACGGCGGTGTCAGCACAGAATCGACCCAAATTATGTTTGCGCAGCTTGAAGTGGCGGAGGCGTACCAAAAGCAGGTGGCTGAT
>JAZQAV010000052.1:0-3330 GCA_045545435.1 Eggerthellaceae bacterium
ACTCGCCAGCCTCAGTTGCGGCCACGTCGCCCGCCGCTGGCACGGCCACGTCGCCAGCCCCGGTTGCGGCCGCCTCGCCAGCCGCGGGTGCGGCCTCGGCCCCAGCCGCTTCAGCAGCCTCCGCATCGGCCGCTTCCAACGCTGCCAGCTCTTCGCGCAACGCGGCAATCTTCGCTTCGGCAGCACGCTGCTGCTTCGCAGCCTGCTCTTCTATCTCGGCAATCGCGCGCGGAATGCGCTCGCGGTAGTAGTCAACGTCCACGTTCCACGGACCATCTGCCGGCGGCCACGCGGGATCGGCCATCTTCGCCGGACGCACTTCCTCAATTGCCGGCGCCTCGCGACCATCGCGCACATGCGGACAATCGGTGGCATTCTGCACCTCGTCCGACGCGAAATGATACGGCCCAAAAATCTTGCGATACAGTTTCACATGCTTGTGAACAGGCATTTTGCCCTCGGCGCATGCCTTGGTGTACTCCATTTGCCACCGCTGCATAGCCGTGCCGCACTTCAAAATCGCGCGCTTCAGCGCAAAACGCGTCGCGGGGTCTTTGGTTCCGTAGTACTTCCAGTGGCAGATGAAGCGGGTCTTTCCGCCTTTCAGCGGCACAAAGTACCAACCCCAAATGAAGTTCATGTCGTCAACCGTGCCACCGGCGATGGCGTACGCGCCGCGGGCGCGCGGCGGATGCTTGACGTCGGAGAAGCTGAGGATGTACTTGTCGGCAACCACGTCGGCGGCCTCACAGCCCATGCCCGAACGGTCCCAATCCATGAAGTCGCCCGGCATGAACGAGTCGGGCATCTGCCACTCTTCGCACAGCTCGTAGCGGTTGAAGATGGACATGCGGCCGAACACGCGCTCGAGCCACTCGGAGCTGAGCGAACCCGACTTCGTGCCGCCCCACTGATAGATCCACGGGTACACGTCTTCTACCGGCGCGTCGATGGTAATGGCGCTGGTGACGGTCTCGATGAGCGACTGGTCGAAGCGCTCCATAAGCTCGTCGCCGGGATAGGTGAGCGCCTGCTCCTCGGGCGTGGCGTAGCACTTTTTGCCCCACTGGTAGACAGCCTCACAGCCACCCAACACCGCTCCAACACCTGCAGTTGTTGCTCCCAACACGGTCGCACCCACCTTAAGCGCTGGCAACGCCGCTGATAAACCCTTCTTTTTCGCAAATTTACCGCTCATAGCCGCTCCTAACTTTTGGCAATATGCGACTATTATAGTCCTAGAACGAGCGGTGCGGTTGCGCGCATGTGGGGCGCTAGCGAGCGTACTTGCGCAGGTGCTGGCGAGCCTCCCGCGCGGTCGCGCAGGCGCGGTCCTTTGCGAGCACGGTCGCGCGCATGCGGGCGTTAGCGAGCGTCCCGCGCGAGGTTGCCTAGCCGCGGGCGCTAGCGAGCGCGCTTGCGCCAAAGCAGTCGCATTACGATTCCTGCTGGAACAACCACTCCATCACGGCGATGCTTCTGTACGCGTAATCGAACGAGGCCATATGGTAGCTCGCGCCACCTGCGCCGCCGCGACCGCCGCCGCCGGAACCAGCGCTTATCGTGCCCGAAACCCACGAAATGAAGTTCGCGCTCTGCCCCTGGGCGAACAGCTCGCCCGCCGCAGCCGAAAGCTCGTCGGGCGACCAAGTGCCATCCCACTGCGCGGATGCATAAGCAACCGAGTCTTCGTCAAACATGGCCATGACCTCGTTCATGCCTTTGTAGGCGCGCTCATCGTCCTCCGCCGCAAAGTACACGAAACGCTGTCCTTCAAGCGCTTGGAGCGTGGAGACGTCCCACTGGCCATCCACGAACATGCACGAGTTGTACAAAGTGGGGTACTCGGAAGCAAGGACGAGCGTGGTCATGCATCCCATCGACTGGCCGGTTCCGTAAATGCGAGTTGGGTCAACGGCGTAATGTTGGGTCACGTAGCTAATTACGCCCCTCGTAAGCTCAACGTATTCGGTGGTGGTGTAGCCGTTGTGGTCGTCAAGGATGGTCTCGTTATACGTCGGCACGCACACGATGGTAGGATACGCCGCCTGCCACTCGTCGGTTGCCCACACAAGGGCACCCAAACCCTGCGTGAGCGAACGCTTCGGATCGCCGTTTGCGCAGCTAGAATCGGCTATAAACACCACCATGGGATAACTTTTAGAAGAATCGTAATCTTCAGGGAGGAACAGGTTGAAGGTAAGGGTAAGGCCCAATTCATCGCCGCCGTAGGTAATTTGCGTGAACTTGCTGGCATACGTGTCAACGAGCGCCTGCTCGTCTTCGGCAATCGTGTTGGCTACCGCGCTCGCGATGTTGGAATTTTGTTGGGAAGACGTTTGACTGGTGGTGGAGTTTGTCGAAGAACTTGCGCTTCCGCTCGCCTGACTTGTCGACCCTTGTGCGCCAGATTGTTGGCTTTCTGACGAGGATGCGTTTGAGGATTGCACACAAGCGGTCAGAAATGCGCAGAGCATTATGCCAGCAAATACCGTCGCTAAGAGCTTGTTCATCGGAAACCTTTCGTTTAACGCGGTAAAATGTGAAACACCTAATAAAGCGCCTCACGTGGACTACCCACCTAACAGTTTACCCTACTATTCTTGCTTGAAAGAAGCCCAACACCTGCGCAACCGTAAGAGTTTTCGGAAAGGCAAAACCGTGGAACAACCCACGAAACACATCGACATCACGCACGCCACCGATGGCGCGGACGGCACCAGCGGCACAGGCCGCGTCGACATCACCAGCCGCACGGTTTTCCCAGGTAACGGAGGTGCAACCGCGCCCGTGATTTACGTTGTCGACGGCATCGAGCACCCGTTCGACCTCGGCGGCGTTGCAACCGAGCGTTTTTGCACCCTTGTGAAAGTGGGCGTGCGCGACTGGAACGACAGCCTCACGCCCTGGCCAGCAGCGGGCATCTACCGCGAGAGCGCCGATTTTGGCGGGCACGCCGCAAACACGTTGCGCGAGCTTGTTGACGAGGTTATTCCCGCTATCGAGCAAGCGGAAGGCCTCGCGCCAACAAGGCGCGCCATCTGCGGCTATTCGCTCGGAGGCCTGTTCGCACTGTACGCGTTTACGCATGGGAGCGACAGCGCTCGTGCGAAGTCGCATGACGAAAACATGCCGGGAGCCATCGTAGCGGGCAACGGTGCGAACGCTTTCGGCACCCGCAGCAGCGCACCCACTTTCGACGCCTGCGCGTGCCTCTCGGGCTCAGTGTGGTACGATGGATGGGTCGATGACCTGCGCAATCTCGATCTCGCAGGCGACGGGCGGTTCGCCTTCCTTTCGGTGGGCACGAAGGAAAAGCATGCGGGGCCC
>JAZQAV010000053.1:0-10538 GCA_045545435.1 Eggerthellaceae bacterium
CAATACCGACTTCCTCCAGGGCCAGGTGCCGCTGGACGAGCGCGGCTGGATTCACACCGGCGACGATATGGCCACCGAGGTCCCGGGCGTCTTCGCTGCCGGTGACGTACGTGCCAAGTTCCTCCGTCAGGTTTCCACCGCTGTGGGCGATGGCGCTGCAGCTGCCACTGCTGCCGAGAAGTACATCACCAAGATTTACGCTTCCGCCGGCCCCATTCGCGCCGACTGGGCAAACGCCAAAGTCGACTAATCAACCTGTCGGTTAAAAGCACCTCGAAAACGCCCTCCTTACGGAGGGCGTTTTTTCATGCGTCTATGTGTTCCTTTTGGGAACTTCAAATTGCCGCAGACCGAACCTGTACTTTTTACTAGCTACGTTTTCCCAGTTCAGATGGATGCACGTAAAAACCTATCAATAATGATTGTTGTCAGAACGGGCTATATATTATATTTTTGCGAGGTTGCGCAAACCCCTATACGGCTTGAACGCAACTTCTGATCATGCATTGTTTCCTGTTTCGCAACAATGCACGTTTGCGCCACAGCCGCGCCACGAGCGGTGCGCTATGGGCATAACTGAGAGAGGGTTTTTTATGATAGGCATTTCTAAATTGTACTGCGGAGCTGTCGAAGCCGCAGACGTACTCCGCTACAAGCGCCGCAGCAAGGAGCTTCCCAGCGGCCTTCTGCAATTCGCAAAAGATAAAAAACCCGTTGTGGTTTGGAACTGCACGCGCACGTGCAATCTTAAGTGCGCACATTGCTATGCGCAATCCGATGCGCAGCTTTACGACCAGCTGAGCACCGATGAAGCAAAAGCCATGATTGACGATATTGCCGAGTTTGGCGCACCCGTCATTCTTTTCTCGGGCGGCGAGCCGTGCATGCGTCCCGACCTTCTTGAGCTTATGAAGTACGCTAAAAGCAAGGGCAGGCGCGTGGTGATTTCCACCAACGGCACGCTGATCACGCCCAAACTTGCCGAGCAGTTCGCCGAGGTGGGCCTTTCTTATGTGGGCGTCTCTTTCGACGGCGACGAGGAAACTCACGATAAGTTCCGTGGTGTTGAAGGCTCGTTCCAGCGTGCGCTCGAAGGCGTGCGCAACGCCAAAGCTGCAGGCATCAAGGTTGGCCTGCGCTTCACCATCAACAAGCACAACTGGACGCAAATCGACGATATGTTCGATCTCATGAAGCGCGAGAACATTAACCGCGCTTGTTTCTACCACCTGGTGTACTCCGGTCGCGGAAGCGAAATGATCGATGAGGACCTCACGCACGAGGAAACGCGCCAAGTTGTTCGCCATCTTATGGACCTGACGCGCGCTTGGTTCGACGAAGGCGGGAAACCCGAGATTTTGACCGTGGACAACCACGCTGACGCACCGTTCATTTACATGGAACTGCTGAAAGAGAATCCCGAGCGTGCCGCCGAGGTCATGCAGTTGCTTCAATGGAACCAGGGCAACAGCTCGGGCAATGGCATCGCCTGCGTAAGCTGGGATGGCGAGGTGCACGCCGACCAGTTCTGGCGCCACTTCAGCTTCGGCAACGTCAAAGACCGCCCCTTCAGCGAAATTTGGACCGATACCAGCAGAACCACCCCTGAAAGCGAGCTCATGTACCGGTTGAAGGACAAGCGTCCCTGGGTAACGGGCCGCTGCAAGGACTGCCGTTGGCTTGACGTCTGCGGCGGCAACTTCCGCGTACGCGCGGAAGCCGCAACTGGCGACCTGTGGGCGCCCGATCCCGCTTGCTACCTTACCGATGAAGAAATTGCTCGCCACGATGACGATCCCGAGGGTCGTTATATTGAGGCACCGCTCGTAGAGGAGTAAACCGATGACGGGTTCGATCAATCACGGTCATCCAGGCGCTTGCCCCGCCGGTGCGCTCAGCGGTCACCCTGGTGGACATCCTGGCGGCCATCCCGGTGGGCATCCGGGCGGCCATCCTGGCGGACACCCCGGCGGCAAACGCCCGTGGCGTCCAGGTGGCGGCGAGGCGGCAGAGCGCTACTTCGAGAAAACCGGCATCCGTGCGCCCAAGATTATCGCTTGGGAGATTACGCGCAGCTGCAACTTGGCCTGCGCCCACTGCCGCGCATCCGCTCATTGCGAACCCTACGAAGGCGAGCTTTCGCTTGCCGAGTGCAAATCGCTTATAGATGACATCGCCGCGATTACCGACCCCATCCTCATTCTGACGGGCGGCGAACCGCTGATGCGCCCCGACATCTGGGAGATCATCGATTACGCCCGCGCGGCGGGATGCCACCCCGTTATTGGCACCAA
Source organism: Eggerthellaceae bacterium (assembly GCA_045545435.1). Taxonomy (GTDB): domain Bacteria; phylum Actinomycetota; class Coriobacteriia; order Coriobacteriales; family Eggerthellaceae; genus UMGS1502. The sequence goes on from JAZQAV010000053.1 coordinate 2,295, forward strand.
CGGCACGCTCATCGACGACGAGATGGCGAAAAAGATAGCGGAGCACGGCATTCCCAAAGTGTCGGTTTCCCTCGACTTCCCCACCGCCGAAGGCCAAGACGCTTTCCGCGGGGAAAAGGGAGCCTTCGACCAAACGATGACGGGCATCCATAACCTCCAAAAATACGGGGTGAATGTCCAGGTTAACACCACCGTCACCAAGATGAACAAAGATCAGCTCGACGACATGCACGATCTTGCCCAAGAGCACGGCGCCACCGACTACCATCCGTTCTTGCTGGTACCCACGGGCCGTGGAAGCGATCTGATTGACGTCGAGCTCACGCCTGAAGAATACGAAGAGGTTCTTATTTGGGCCTATCACCGTCAGAAAACCTCTTCGATGGACTTCAAGCCCACCGATGCACCCCAGTTCTATCGCATCCTGCGCCAGCAGGCAGCGCTGGAGGGCATCAAGGTTACTCCCGAAACATTCGGTCGCCAAGCCATGACCCGCGGTTGCTTGGGCGGCATTAGCTTCGTATTCATCAGCCATACGGGTGATGTGCAACCGTGCGGCTACTTCGATATGCAGCTGGGCAACATCCGCGAGCAAACGTTCGAGGACATTTGGACGAACTCGCCCGTCTTCGACGATTTGCGCCACTACGATCGCCTGAAAGGCAAATGCGGTGCATGCGAATTCAAGGGCGTGTGCGGCGGCTGTCGCGCTCGCGCGCTTGCCGTTACCGGCGACTACCTGGCCGAAGAGCCCTATTGCGCTTATCTGCCGCCCGCCTACATTGAAGAACGCGTGCTCGACGTCATTCAGTCGGGCTTTCCCTTGGTGCACGATCCGTACCAATCGCTTGCAGAAACGCTGGGATTCACCCGCGAGCAGGTGATGGCGGCTATCGTTTCGCTGAAGCAGGCCTCGACCGTACGTCGCATTGGCGCTTCCTTCGAATCACGCAAGATGGGCTACTCGCCCGCACTGTGCGCCTTGTCTGTTCCGTCGGAAAAAATTGACCACGTGGTTAAAGTGGTGAACAGCTATCCGGGTATCACTCATAACTATTTGCGTGACAACCACTACAATATTTGGTTCACCCTTATCGCAAATTCAACCGAAAAGCGCCAGAGCATCGTTCGCGAGATCTCCGAGCGCACCGGCTGCTTCGATAGCTTGAGCATCCCCGCCAACAAAACCTATAAGATCCGCGTCGATTTTGGCAAGAAGCCCAAAGCAACCAATTCGACCGCGAATGCTTCCGCCGCGCCGCTTGACACCGAGAGCGCCTTCGATATTGAGCTGGTTCGTTGGGCTCAGGGCGACGTTGTTGACCACGCAGGACCTATTGTGGTGAACACGGTTGAGGCAAGCGAAGAAGCCACGAAGCGCAGCACGGTTGAACTGGTGCCCTACCCCTTCGAAGACGGCGCCCAGCTGCTGAACGAACGACTTGGTCGCACCGACATAATCGAGGACATGGTTATCGAGCGTTTGCAGCAAATGAAAACGAATGGAACCATCCGCCGCTTCGGCGCCATGGTGCGCCACCAGAAAATCGGCTACGCCTTCAACGCGATGACCGTTTGGAACATTCCGCTTGAAAAGGCCGACGAGGTGGGTGCAGCATACGCAAAGCAGAGCTTTGTAACGCATTGCTCGCAACGCGATCCACTTCCCACCTGGCCCTACAACTTTTACGCGATGATTCACGCGCAAAGTGAAGCGGAACTTGAGCAAAACCTGAACACCCTGCGCGGGCTTTCCGGCTGCGAACCCACGGTGCTCGTTTCCCAAAAGGAATTCAAAAAAGGCTCGATGAATTACTTCATCGACTAGCGCTACGGTACGTAAAATCAAAACGGCGGGTCGCCCATCAGACGGCCCGCCGTTTTTGCATTTCAAACGAAGTAAGAAGCGCTATTGCTCCGAAAGCGCCGTGCACAGAGCATCCAGCAAGGTGATGGCAAAGTGCTGTGCAGAACGCTGCACACCCGCATCTTCCCATTGGTCGCCCGGAAGCTCGATGGCTATGCGGTTAAGGCCACTTGAGCGCGCCGAGCTAAGTGCGGACGCAAGGCGCAGCGCAAGCGTGGTTTCATTGGAATAGCTCACCAACGGCACGTTTTCTTTCACGTGCTGCTGGGGCAACGTAATGTGCACCATCAGCATGCGATCGTCTGGCCTCACCAACAACGAGTCGGCGCTCAAAATTTTAGAAGCGGGATTGGTTGCAAGTGCCAGGTTGGACATACGCGAAGCGACGTTGCGCGAGAATTCATCGGTGCCGAACAGGCACAACGCATGCTGCTCCAGCACATCGGCCGCGCGCGCAAAACCAAGGTTTACCGCTTGGTTGAGCGCGGGTTTCCCTTCCCACGAGTGATGCAGGTTGCGAATGGCCGCATACGTGTAGGCACCCGCGATACCATCCGCAGGAAGACCCAGATTAAGCTGGAATTTTCGAAGAGCGTCCTCCGAGTAGGCACCAAAGATGCCATCCTCGGAACCACAGGAGAATCCCAGCGCGCCCAAGGCGTGCTGCAACTCCAATACGTCGCGCCCATGGAAGTAGGGCATGCGCAAATATAGCGTGCGATCGCCCATGCGATAGGATTCATCCACCAGGGCAGACCACACGCGATTGTCCACTTCGTCGCCAGGCGCAAGATTCACCTGTTCGCGAAACGCTCGCACGGCAGCTGCCGTTTTGGGGCCGAACACGCCGTCGATTGAGGCGCGATCCAGCAACCCAACTACAGCCAAACGCTGTTGAACATCTTCAACAGCTGCACCGGTATCGTTCAGTTTGATAGTTTCCATTATTGATGACACCCTTCACCGCAAGCGCGCCAATTTATTTCAAGCGATTAACAAACCAATCGGCCATCGACACAAGCAAATCGCGCGCATCAGAGGGTTGCACCATCTCGATAAGGCGATTCTTGGCGATACTCGTAAGGTTTTCTGCGTACGAACGCGCATAATCGATGCTGCCCGTATTCTCCATGATGGAAACCGCTTCAGCAAGCACAGCGGGGTCCTTTGCCTTCGAGGAAAGGATTTCCACCAAGCGGGCATGGTTCTTTTCATCGGCGTTTTGCAGCGCATGAACAACAATAAGCGTGCGCTTGCCTTCGGTGATATCGTCACGGAAGCCCTTTTTGGTGCTTTCGGTTTTACCAACCAAATTGAGCAGGTCGTCTTGAATCTGGAACGCCAAGCCCGTGTCAAGACCGTAGTTGCGCAGCGTTTCGATTTCGCTTTCGGCACCGCCACCAACAATGGCGCCAATAGCCAGCGGAACCGCACCCGAATAATGCGCCGTTTTGTGCGTGGCCATGGTGAGGTAGTCTTCTGGGGTGATATCGTAGCGGCCATCACGCGCCCAACCGATGTCAAGCGCTTGGCCTTCAATGGTGCGGCGCGTCATATCGATAAGCTCTTTGATAACGCGCACCTTCACCTCGTCGCTGAGGTTGGGGTCGTTCACAACAGTGCCGTTTACCAGGGAAAGGCCCAAATCGCCCATGTTGATGGCAAGACCTGTGCCCTCCACAAGATGCAGGCAGGGCTCACCGCGGCGCAACTCCGCCTCATCGGCAATGTCATCATGAATGAGCGCGGCCGTATGGAAATGCTCTATAGCCGCTGCAGCGCTCACGGCACGTTCGGCATCACCGCCAACCGCAAGGCAGGCGGCAAAACAAATGAGAGGACGATGACGTTTTCCACCGTTTTTGCTGTAGCGCAAAAGCGGGTCGTAAAGATAGCGATCCATGTCGGGGTGCGTGCCGCGCGGTATGAAAGCATTTACCATCTCTCCTACCTGATCGGCGTAGGAGTTCAGATACTCCTCGAACGAACTTGGCTTTTTCCCATCTGCGAGGATTTCGCTAATACTTTGCATAACGAGCTGCTGACCTACCTTAAAACGAGGCGCCTTGTACCCACCCGTGACTTGGTTACCGTGCAACTGGTAGGAGCGGTGGGACTCGAACCCACATATCCGAAGATGGCGGATTTTAAGTCCGCTGCGTCTGCCAATTCCGCCACGCTCCCGTTATAGCGCACTAATCCACTTTATCAGAGATTGCGCACGCACGATACAACTATTCGCGCGCCGCCCTCAAAACCATACCTTGAAGGATATCCGACTCGCTGACGGTGAATAAATCGGCGCCAAGCTGGTCCATTACCTCTTCCAAAACCAACAACCCGGCGACTATCACAGGCGCTCGCTTGGGATCCAAGCCCACTACCATCTTTCGCTGCTCAAGCGAAAGACTTGCAAGCTCTGCGGTTATGCTTTTCAACTGCGCGCGCGATACCACACTTTTATGCACGCGAGAGCGATCGTAAACCGCCATTTTCTCGCGGATGGAAACAACGCTGGTAGCCGTTCCTGCTACCGCCACCATGCGCGGGAGCGACCCAGAAGCCCCGATTACCGAACGCAGTTTTTCGAATTCGGCAGCAAACTGGCTTGCAATCCATGCGCGCGCCGCCGCAATTTCTTGAGGATCCATTGGGTCGGCATGCAAGAAGCGCTCGGTAACACGGCGGCAGCCCACATTAAAGGAATGGGCGAACACGGGAGCCTCACCGGCAGATCCGGCGATTACCTCCGTAGAACCGCCGCCCACGTCAACCACCACTACCTCTTCGCCGGGAAACTCGAGCGTGGCCCCAGCGAAAGAGAGCGCAGCTTCCTCGTCTCCCGAAATAACGCGCAACGACACGCCCAGTTCACGCAGGCGAGCTTCAAATTCATCTGCATTCTGCGCGTCGCGAGAAGCCGACGTGGTTAATGCCACTATGTGCGCAGGGCACACCGATGCGCCTTCCAACCCGTTCAGGATATCCAGATAGTGTTCGACGATGGTCGCAACGCGCTCAATCGCTTCGGGCTTCAAGCGGCCTGTAGCGTCAACCCCCTCGCCTAAATTGGCGATGGCGTATTCGCGCGTGCGCTCTTCGATGGTACCCGACACGTCAACATCGGCCACCAGCATACGGCAGGTGACCGTCCCAATGTCTATAACCGCAATACGGCGGGCAGAAAAATGTGGCTGCATAGTGCGCCCTTAATGAACGTCGAAAACAAAGTCGAGGAAAGGCGAATACCAGGTTTCGGGATAGCCTATGCGATTGACATCAACGTTAGCGGCAATGCTCGCGCCCACTTCCTTCTCGTTGTAAGCGCTTGAAGACAGCCCTTCAACCCATGCGGTTTCCTCGCCCGGCTTAACCCAGCCGTAGCTTTCGTGCGCGATGGTTTCAATACCCGCCTCGCTGGTAAGCGTCTCGTGCTGAGCCTCGAGCGCGGCACTGCGGTTTTCAAGAGCCGCATACTGCATCTGCAACCGATCGTTCTCGCGGACCGATTGATAATACTGCTGAACAGGGCCGTAAAGCGTGATGCTCGCCGCAAGAACGCAGATGACAACCGTGCCCGCGATAAGCTTTGACGCAGGCACCGAAAAACTTGAGAACCAAGCGAACGGGTTCAGTTTTGCCGTGGCCGCACCCACAAACTCGCGCGCCGGAACCAATCGGGCGGCACGGCGCTGGTTTTTGCCCATCTCGCCCTTGTAAACAGCAGCGCGCGGAGCGCCTTCCGCTGCGCCCTCTTCACCTTTTCGGCTACCGAATTGCTTGTTGAAAAGCTTTTCGGCACGCGCCTTCAAACGCTGCTTCGACTTTTTCTCACGCTGCGCAGCACGCGCCGATTTCGCGGTGCCCCTCGAGCGCCGCGTGCGCGTGCCTACTTCATGCTCGTCGAATTCGGGGACTTCACGTGCGTCAAAATCGTCGAAACGCAGGCGATTGCGCGAACCCAAACGTGTCGAATTGCGCGACGAATCGCGCGCGGTCGAGAACTCATTCGAATGCGCAGACGAACGGGCGTCGCCTAACGACAGCGCACGCCTTTCGGGGCGCTCCCAGAAGTTCGCCGCCGTCCTCACATTGGACTCACGCGGCGGCGTGCTGCGACGACGCGATGAGGCGTTGTTTTGATTGCTGGCAGCTACCCCTCTTCGCGATCCGCTCTCGGAGCGCGTGCGGCTGCGATTTGAAGATGCGGTGCGATTTTCGATGCCGCGAGACGCTTTGCGATCAACGCGTGCGCTCGAACGCATCTGAGATTCGCCACGCGAATTCGCAGAACGCGAAGACGAACGTGACGAAGTGCCCGACCTGCGAAAATCGGTATCGTATGCATCGCGAGCGCCACTGCGCGTTGCGCGAGCCGAACGCGCCGCGTCAAAGGAAACGATGTTGGTTTGTCGTGCCAAGAAATGTGCCCCTTGAAGCATCGTGTGTGTTTGAGTTGCGTTAATGCTTGAAGCCTTTTCAGAATAGCACAGAAATTTGTCCGACATATACAAAGCACACGCCCTTTTTGGCAAAGGGCGTGTGCTTTTTGAAATGATTGCTCTGGTTCAGTTGATGCGCTCACAAGCGGTACGCAACACGAGCGATTTTGGTCGCGCGGTATGCATTGCACTTAAAACCGCACGCTAGAACGTAAGGCCAAGATCCTTGATGTACGCCATCCATCGTTCAAAAGAGATGTCGCTGATTGCGTGCTCCATCAAATGCGCCTCTTCTTCGGCCGTCTCAGAATCAATTCCCAAAGCTTGCTCCATGAAAACGACGAGCAGTTTATGGCGTTCGACGATTTTCGTTCCGTATTCCAAACCAGCTGGCGTCAGCGTGACATCGCCATAATACGGCTGGCTTAACATGTTGCTTTCTTTGAGAGAAGATACCGCCTTATTAACCGAGGCCTTCGAAACGCCCATCTTCTTGGCAATATCTACCGAGCGAATAGGGTTGGCCGGCGAGCCTCCCAACATAACAATTGTCGCAAGATAGTCTTCGTGCGACTTAGATACCTTCATTGCTGCATACTCCTTTTATGTGCGCAAACAACTGCACCAATTGGCCAAAACGCTCTTTTACATGCCAAGAAACCCCTAAGCAGCTGCTTGGGGGTTTCTGTTTATTCAAAAGGGCTGACGAGGGAAGAGAGAGGGGGGGTGGGGTCCCTCGTCAGCGCATTTGCGGTGGACAACCAGACGAGAGAGAGTCTCCACCGCTCGGATTAGCGTAATCAAAGGCCTTGAAGGTGCTTGAGGCTTTTGCTCGCCTCTGTCCTTTTGACAATTGTTAGTCTATGGTTACTGCTTCCCTTTGTCAAGATAATGTTTTCCATGGTTTACTTCTTCATATGTTATCCACAATTTACTTTTTCGTACTCTCAATCTGACGTGCCTTTACGTGAGCCGCAAAAGGGCAACGGGAGAAACAGTCGACAACGGGCGCTCGCACTCTGCACACTGCGGCCGCGTTCCCCGCTGTCCCAACACCCAAAACCGGAACAGATTGCAACCGTGCGCCATTTATACTGGGCTTTGCATGAAGCACCGATTCCTTTTCCCCACAACCAAAATCACGGGTATACTTTCTTCTTGTCAACGTTACCGACATCCATCAGCGCCGTTATGGCTGTTGCGCGCTTTCTGAACGCCTGCCACAACAACGTTCGCAGCCAACAAACAAGGGAAGGTTCACCATATGACCGACGCACAAGCCCTCGAAAACAACCTGTACATCGACACCCGCGGTGCATGCCGCACGCCCGTTCCTTTCACGCGTGCGGTTATCGACGGTCTGGCAAACGGAGGCGGCCTCTACGTTCCCGAGAGCGTTCCCACGTTGAGCATCGATGAGATCTGCGAGCTTGCCGCACTTCCCTACGCACAACAAGCTGCCCGCGTCTATCGTGCGTTCGGCGTTGACCTTTCCGACGAAACGCTGGCAAAAATCACCTCTGAAGCGTACAGCGACAATTTTGACCACGAGGACATTTGCCCCATTACCACGCTCGACGAAGGATTGCACGTCCTTGAGCTTTGGCACGGCCCGACGAGCGCTTTCAAGGACATGGCCCTGCAGTGCCTCCCCCGCTTCTTCAGCGCCAGCGCCCAGGTTCTTCGCGACCGCGGCGAACTTGAAGACAAGCACATGATTTTGGTTGCCACCTCGGGCGACACGGGCAAAGCTGCACTGGAGGGATTCCGCGACGTGCCTGGCGTGTGCATCGGCGTCATGTATCCCGATGGCGGCGTGAGTGACATCCAATTCAAGCAGATGGCCACACAAGCAGGCTCCAACGTGCAGGTTTGGGGCGTAGAAGGCAACTTCGACGATTGCCAAACTGGCGCTAAGAACGTTTTCAACGACAG
>JAZQAV010000054.1:0-12547 GCA_045545435.1 Eggerthellaceae bacterium
AGGTACGGCCTTGGAGTCGGTCCCAGCAGCCACTGGAGCATTAGCGGCATTCACCGATGCGGCTGTAAACGCAGGTGCGGCTTCTCCGCGCACGTGCTCAAATATAGCAGCTGGCGACCAAACGCCTGCAGAGAAACCACCCGTAGAGCGAATCATGGGCTGGCCGCCCCCTTGTAGGTCGATAAGCGACAGGCGCCGATGCCCTAACGCAATGCCGTGACCAAAGTACAGCCCTTCGCCATCGGGGCCGCGATGAGCCATTGCATCGCACATCGCCTTGAGCGTTTTCTCATCGCGTTTCGCCTGGTTACAACCGCTCGCGTTCGTCCGCGTAAAACCGCATATACCGCACACAGTAGTTCCGCCTTTCCCTTTGCTGGAATTGTAAAACGCGGCATTGGCGCAGACCTGAGCGTTGCTTTTCTTTACTCGAACGGAAACGCAGTTTTAACAGCGTCGCAACAAAGCCATCTAGGGAAGAAAAAACTGCGTACTAGCATTGGTTTTGCGCGCGCCTAAACTGATAACAAAGGAAGGAGCCGAGCTCGCGTACGATGCAAAAAAACCGCTGGAAGCGCGCGATGCGAAAGAGCCCCGATAACCGCGCGGAGAAACCCGCCGTGCGCGCAACGAGGCAGGCACGCACCCCGATCCTTCGCAAGCACAAAATCATAAGGAGCCACCATGCCATTTGTTGTATGTAAAGTTAACGTTTCCATCTCAGAAGAGCAGGAAATCCAGCTAAAACGCACCTTGGTCAGGCGATTTCGCACGTCCCGGGAAAAGACGAGAGCGGCTTGATGCTTGCGTTTGAAGACAACGCCCATTTGTGGCTCGCGGGCAACAGCGAACCAGCGGCTTATGTTGAAGCGAGCGTATTTGCCAACGAAAACCATGCGGGGTACCGCGCATTCTCCAGCGAAGTGGCCATGGCGTTTCGCGATGTTTTGGGCATTGTGCCGCAACGTACCTATGTACGCTATGCGGACATCCCCGTCTGGAGCGCATCGGGCACGGTCGTCGACCGACGCATGTTCGCGTAAGGAGCGCCTGTGCAAAAAGTTGTTATCACTCGTATTTCCGACCCTATGATGGGGCTCGCCTGGGAATGCGAACCTGCGCTCCGCCGCGTGCAATCGCGTTTTCCCAACCTGGTTGAATTGCGCGAGTTCATGTGCGTGCTGGTGCGCGACGTCGCAGATTTCATGACGCCAGGCGAACGCGCACTGCCAGAAGCACAGGGCATCACCGAATACAACAAGCGGCTTGCGCAAATCTATTTGGAAGAAGAGCCTCTGGCGAACATGCCCATCACCATGGACGGGTTCAATTTGTTCGCACCCGACCGTCGCTCATCGCTTCCCTTGTGTCGCGCCTACAAAGCGGCGCAGCTTGCCGACACTGCCAAAGCGGATGCGTATGAGCACTCATCCCGTCGTAGAAACATACACCTGTTATTTTCTGGGGCCGAAAACGCCTATCAGAGCGTAGAATATGCAGTACCGTAAACCATACCGAAAAGAGGTTCGATATGTAGTTCGAAGATTGGACTCCCGAACAGGTGGCGAAGGCGAAGGCATGCAAGACGCCCGAGTGCATGTCCTACCAGATGAAGGGCGCAATCCTCCATCGCACCTTGCCCTGGTACTCCGTATAACCCGGCAAGCCATTAGCGAGCATCGCGTCCTCGAGAGCCGTGCGTACCACGATTACCACCGCCACCACGCCAGACACCAACGCCACCCATGCGCTTGGGAGCACCATGACAACGGAAACGCACCACATGATGATGGCGGAGTACATGGGATGCCGCACGAAGGCGTAGGGGCCGGTGCTGCACACGCTCTGCCCCCGCTCTTTTTGCACGCGGGATACGGCCTCGGCATAGCGGTTCTCGGCAAGGGCCCATGCCGTAAGCACAGAGGAAAGCAAATACACAAGAACGCCGAGAACGGCGACAACATCTATGGGCAGTGACGGGTCACACGTCCTGCCCGCAACCCAATACGCCACAAAATAAGCAAGCAGCCAGAACACAGCAAGCAGGACTTTGTCCCAGACGGGCGTCACGTCCTTGGTGTCGGTAATGGAAAGCCGTGCCGCCATGGTGCCGGGTGCCGCGCGGTAGAGCCAGACGATCGTGCCTATTGCAATGAAGTAAGCAACGAACCAGAGTACGCCCCGCGCTCCCAGAATCCAGCCCGAACCCATCAGAAAGAGGAGCAGACCAATTGCACGCTCCGCGAACAGCCGAACAAGATACACAACCATACCTTTGTTACCCATTGCTTTTCTCCCATCGCCGCGCGACTTCGTTCGCGGATCATCTAGAACATCAGGCGGTCATGCGCTGGCTGCCTCTTTTTGAACTTCGGGTTTACTTTTGATTGTGCACCCCGATAGCCACAACTGATCGGCCCCTGGTCAGGCAAGAGCCCTCAACGGGACGATTTGGCGGTTCCGACAGCCGATCACGGTTTGTCCAAGATTAGCCCATAGGGTTCACTTTGCTGCGTTACGCACATTATCACCTACCTGCAGTTTGTGAGCAATGATTTGAACGACGGGTCTGAGGTTCAGTTGACCGGGAATAAAACTTCGCTCGAAACGGTTTTTTCTACCACCGAAGCACAACATATCTTCCGAAGAAAGCAACAAATTAGCAGGTCACAAGTGATGTGTCGGAGAAATCGGCACGCCACTTTTCTTTAGCAGAAAACAATCGTTTCGGCGTTGCGACGTGTCCCCTGTTGGGCTGTCATACCGCACGACGTAGCGGCGTGTCCCCTGTCGCGCTGTCGCATATCGATTAAGGTTTAAGGAAATCGAAAGGTTCCGCATAAGGCTTAAGAAAGCTTTGCCTCCTATTCTAAGAACATCAAAGACTGTTCATTGCGCAACGGAGGTGCATTATGTGGACAAGAAAAGAGCTAAAAGACAAAGCGAAAGCCGCCTTCAAGGCGAACTATTGGAAAACCGTGCTTGTCGCTTTAATCTTGATGGCCGTGAGCGCCGGATTCAGCAACGTCGGCGCGAGCGGAAACGTTGCTTCGTCAGGCACAAGCACTACCACGCCACCAGCGCAAAGCATGCGTGACCACAATTACGATCGCAACGCCTACGAGGGAAATACAAGAAGCGATTTCGGAATTGATGGCATTGCCATCGACCTCAACGACGACAAAGCAAGCGAGGCGCGCATCTACTCCGATGCAATCGAGATTAACCAAGCCCAACATGTGGTTGCCAGCCCTAACGATAGCGAAAGCGTGAGCACCACGAGTGGATTTGGAATTGCCGCTGCACTTGCGGGCGTTTCAATTGGCCTGCTTGTCCTCATTGCCCTTGCGATTGCCCTCGTTGTTGTCGCATTCATCTTGGGGCCCCTTGAGGTTGGCGCCCAACGCTTCCTATTGCGCAACCTCAACCAGCGCGCCGAGGTCAAAGAAGTGGCTTATGCCTTCGACACCAACTACCTCGAAACCGTTAAAACCATCTTCCTGCGCGACATCTTCATCATCTTGTGGAGCCTTCTGTTCGTTATCCCCGGCATTTACAAGGCCTATCAGTATCGTATGATCCCCTACCTGATGGCCGATGATCCCACCATGACCAAAGACCGCGCCTTCGCCGAAAGCAAGCGCATGATGAACGGCCAGAAGTGGAACGCGTTCGTGCTTGACCTCTCCTTCCTTGGCTGGGACATTTTGTCCGCGTTGACGCTTGGCATCCTGGGCGTCTTCTACGTAGCCCCCTATCAGGCTCAAACGAACGCTGCCCTCTATGAGAAGCTGCGCTACGGGCTCCCCGTTCCCGCCCCTGCTCAGGTTTACGCTGGTGGCCCTACGCCGAATCCGTACGCACAGGCTCCTTATGGCCAGGCCCCGTACGGGCAACAGGCTCCTTACGGGCAGGCCCCTTACGGGCAACAGGCTCCCTCCGGGCAGGTCCCCTACACCCAAACCACGAGCACGCCAAATGCTTATGCCGCTCCCGCCCAAGGGCAACCCTACGCAGCCGCTGTTCAGACGGCGCCCTTCGCATCAGCAGCGGCAACAGCGCCCATCGCATCAGCAGCGGCAACAGCGCCCATCGCAGCAGCAGCGGCAAGCACGCAATCACCCGCCGCGGCAGCGACGGCGCCCACCGCAGCCCAGCCGGCTCCAGCCCCCAGCGCGCAAGCGCCCGTCGCCCAGGTTTCTTCGTCTGCCTTCGAGCCTCCCGTGCCGCCGTTCGCTCAAGTTGGCTACACGCCTGAACCTATCGAGGCGCCTGAAGCCGAAATAGCCGCCGAAAGCGAAAGCGTTTCTGCAGGAAGCGAAAGCGCGAGCAGCGCAGAAGACGCTGCGGCTGAATACGCGGCCGAGCCTCTCGAGGCGGCCGAAGATCCCGCCGCTGAAGAGGGCGCCGCCGAATGCGCAGCAGATGCGACGGCTACCGAAGGCCAAGCCGAAGAGCCCACCGTCGAATGTGCAGCAGATGCAGCAGCCGACGAAGGCCAGGCCGAAGAACCCGCTGAAGAGGACGCCGTCGAACGTGAGCCAGAACCCTCTGAAGCGCCCGAAACGCCTGCTTTCAACAACGAGCCAGATGAGCTCGAAACGTCCGCTTCCATCAACGACCCAGAAGCGCTCGAAGCAGCTGAGGATCCCGACGTTGCCCCTGCCCCTGAAGACAACGCGCCAGAAAACGAAGCCGCTTCCGATTCCCACAACGCATAAAGTCTGGCACAATTGAAACCGCGCCTGCGATGACCGCCATCGCAGGCGCTTGGTCGCGAAAGGACAACACGGTGTACAGGATTCTTGTAGCAGACGACGAAAAGGATATTCGCAGTGTTTTGCGCCTGTACCTGGAAGATGCCGGCTACGAGGTTGTGGAGGCCGCCGATGGCGCCGAAGCGTTGCAATCCATTGAAACGCAGGCCATCGATCTTTGCCTGCTTGACATCATGATGCCCGAAATAGATGGCTACCAGGTGCTCAAGCACGTCCGCGAGAGCAACGATGTTCCCATTATCATGGTGACGGCAAAAGGCCAGGACTCCGAAAAGATTCTAGGGTTGAACCTTGGCGCCGACGACTACCTGGTAAAACCGTTCAATCCGTTGGAAGCGGTCGCCCGCGTGAACACGAACATTCGGCGTGCTAAGGGTTCTCTCGTCGGACAGAAAAGCCCCACCAGCTCGGTAATTCGCTGCGGGCAGCTTGAACTTAATCGCGAGGCCTGTTCGCTTTCCGTCGCTGGCCAGCCCGTCTCTTTAACGCCCGCGGAATTTCGTATCATGACCATGCTCATGGAACACCCAGGACGTGTATTCACCAAGCAGCAAATATACGAATGCGGTTGGGGCGAGAGCTATCTCGACGCGGACAATAGCGTTATGGTTGCCTTGAGCAAACTGCGCGCGAAGCTTGGGGACAACCCTCAAGCGTTCATCAAAACCATCCGCGGTTTGGGCTACCGTCTTGAAAAATAACCCGGGTACCTGCAGTTTCGCACGACACCGCAGGCAAATGCTACCACGAAGTCGGAGATGCAATGCAAGTGAACTGGAACGACTTACGAGAAACGGCCGAGGCCGGTATCGCGGGCGCCGCGCGTGACCGTGCGGGCAACGTGCAGCCCGAAAGCAAGGCCAACCTGGTCTTTTATCTCGTGAGCCGTTTTATTGTCGTCCTTGTTGCCGTGATGCTGGTCGAATTGGCAATTGTCTGGCTTGAACGCACCGCCATGCTGCCGCTCGCGCAGAGTTTTCTTCTTGATTTCAATTCCACTCGAAGCCCTGAAGACGCCTCGCTCATCGAAATCCTTAGGTGGATATGGCTGCTTTTGCTTTCGATTGTTGGGTTGGGACCCTTCACGCTCACCAACTTCGCATCGCGCTATGCGATAGGCAGCCTGGTCATAGCCATGCTTCTTTTGCTCATCGCCCCCGTTATCGTGGGCGCACTTGCTTATTCCACGCTGGTCATTCGCAAGGTTCGCGAAATGCAGAAAGCCCGCGAACAAGAACTAGAGCGCATCGAGCAGCAACGCAACCAGTTCATCACCGACATCGCTCATGATTTGCGTACCCCACTCATGGCGATTTCCGGCATGTCGCATGCCCTTGCCGACGGGCTCGTTCGCGACGAGGCCATGCACGATGAATACCTGCGATCCATCCGCGACAAAACAGACAAAATGGGCGAGCTGGTCAACATCGTTTTCGACTACACGAAGCTGGGCAGCGGAAACTTTGAGCTGGACAGAAAGCCCCTTGATTTGTCGGAGCTGCTGTTGCGCGAAGCGGCGGCCGCTTATACCGACGCCGAAGAAGCTGGCATCATGCTTACGACCTCAATCGCTGAAGCGCGCACGCCGGTGCTTGCCGACCCTGTTCAGCTCGTGCGCGTGATTTCGAATTTGATATCGTATGCGATCCGCCATAACGCGGCGGGCACCGAAGTGGCCGTGATGCTGGTACCGCACGCGGGAGCAGTTTATGCCATTGTGGCCGACACGGGAAAGCCGCTCGAAGGCGATGCCGAAAGCCTTTTCCAACCGTTCGCGCAGGGCAATCGCGCACGCACGGAAGAACATGGCGGCCATGGCCTTGGTCTTTCCATTTGCAAGCGCATCGCCGACATGCACGGCTTCGAGCTTTCCATCGTCCAGCCCTACGGTCGTTTCACGAAGGCTTTCGCGCTCCATTGCCCGCTCTGCGAATAGATAGCAGCGGAGCGCAAGCGGAACTTTTATCGTGCGCCTGCAGAACTTGCTATCGTGCGCATGCAAAACTTGCTACCGTGCGCGCATACGCGCAGGAGCCTTTTGCCTTGCGCGTCTGGCAAGCCTTTTGCCTTGCGCACCCGCTAAACCTTTGACCTGCGTGACTGTAAGCCTTTGGCCTGCATGAATACGCGCAGAAACTATTTCTTGAAAACCGTGCGCGCGAGCACGATGGCGAGCGTCACGTCAACGGCAATCTCCAGGGCACATAAGCCAAGCAGCCACTTCGTGGGCCTGTCTTTTTCGTCCAGCAGAACAACTTCGTCCGCAATTGAGCCGTTAGTTTCAAGTCCCACCAGTTTCAGCATGTGACGCTCCTTTCAGCTGAATCGACTTATACGACATCATAAACTATTTACTACGTTCGCGCGTCCCGCGCTCGCATACGCACATTCTGGCTCCCCTGCAAAAGGTTTATGCACGTCTTACGCACTTCGCGCACTTACGCCGCAACATTCGGATTGTGGGTTCGGTTTGATTAGGGATCCCGATCAGCTTTCCAGGCCGTCATTTGCTTCTATTCGGCACCTCGTTTTACCCATTCCGTTGCCCCGGTCACGCGTTTTGAGTTGTTTTGCCAAAAAATGGCGTTAGTTGGCGATTTTTCCTGTTTAATTCAAACGCCTCAATCATTGCGATAGAAAGCCCAAGCGTTTGACCTGGTAATACATATTTATGAGGTTTTAAAGCATTGATAACAAACGGCACGAATCGCCAACTTAAGGCATTTTTTGGCAAATCGCTTCCAATTTCGTGACCGAAGCCCCGAAATGACTATTATTGCGACATGAAGCTAATACTCAGTCACACATCTGCCCTTGATTTCATGCGCGCCGCTCGATGGCGCCGCGATCAGCTGCCGCCTGCACGCATTCGCTCGTTGGACGACTGCGCACGTTCGCGCAAAGATGTCGAAAGCATTCTTTTGCCTGCCTTCGATCAAACCCAAACGAGCCTAGAGGTGCTTGTGGGCAGAACTGATGATGCGCAGAAATCGGCAGAACACATTTGTCGCGTTTTGAAGGCAAAACCACTGCCGGGAATGTTTTGCAAAATAGACGAAAACGCCTACACCGTATCGCCCGAAATGCTGTTTGTCCAGATGGCAACGCGTTTATCGTTCATCGAGCTTTTGCGCCTAGGGTACGAAATGTGCGGCACGTACGCACCAAGCCCGCACACCGGCCGATTCGACGAGCGGCCACCTCTAACCACTAAAGCGAACATATTGCAGTTTTGCAAGCGCGCCAGCGAAGTCCGTGGGACAACAACTGCCGCTCATGCACTTCGCTGGGTAGCCGACAACTCGAACTCGCCTGCAGAAACAGCGTTGGTCTTATACCTTTGCCTACCGGTGCGCTTAGGTGGCTACGGGTTTGGATTTCCTGACATGAATCCCGTAACCGAACTGGGAAAACGAGCATCGAAAATGGCTGATTACGCAACGATGCGCTGTGATTTGCATTGGGTCGAAAATCACGTTGTCGTCGAATACGACAGCGACCAAGAGCACCTCAGCTCGCAAAGCGCATCACGCGATGCATGGCGCCGCAACGTTCTTGGCTTTGAGGATGTTCGCGTAATTACCGTGCGCAAACCTATGCTGCAATCGGCACAGGCATTTGACGACGTTGCGCGACAACTCGCCCGCGCACTAGGGCGAAGAATTCGCCCACGCGACCTGGAGTTTACGTCGGCGCGCGCGGATTTACGCCGCGAGCTATTCCCCTGGATCGCTGCGGGAAGCGAACGCTTCGTCTAACGCGCGGTGCGCGAAAACTCGGGGGAGCGCTTGATAGCCTCTATCACTTGAATGTCGGCTGGAAGCCATTTTACTGAATCTGCCGATTCGGCATCAAGCCACTTTGCCGCACTGTGCTCCAGCAGCTGCAAATTGCCCTCCTGCACATGCGCGAAGAAGCAGTGCATGTGCAGGTGGAAGGTTTCGTAATCGTAGTCGACAACCGTCAGCAGCCGGTCCACGACAATACGGGCGCCCAGCTCCTCATGAATCTCGCGCACGAGAGCTTCTTCGGGAGTCTCGCCTGCCTCAATTTTGCCGCCGGGAAATTCCCAGCCACCGGCGAAGTCACCATAACTGCGCTGCGTGGCAAGAAACTTGCCGTTTTCGCAGATGATAGCGGCAACAACGTTAACAGTCTTCATACCGCGCGAATCCTACAAATAGCGAATGCTTCGACGGTGCGAGCGCTGCAGCTCCTCGTCAAGTTCGTCGATAGCGCGACGAAG
This sequence comes from Eggerthellaceae bacterium, assembly GCA_045545435.1. Taxonomy (GTDB): domain Bacteria; phylum Actinomycetota; class Coriobacteriia; order Coriobacteriales; family Eggerthellaceae; genus UMGS1502. The sequence goes on from JAZQAV010000054.1 coordinate 9,025, forward strand.
GTTGTGCATCAAGCGCGGTTTGTCCTCGGGGAAATGCCCCTGAATGGGAATGACCGACGTGTGATGACAGGACACTTCGCACGGGCGATCGATATGCTCCAAGAACGTGTAGAACTCTTCGGCGCGCTCGCGTTCGCTCATGTCGTCAAACAAGCCCTGCTGCTTTTCGGCATACAGCTGGGTGTCGGGGAACAACGTGAGCGAACCCGAACCAACCCTGCTGCATTTAAGCTGGTTGAACACCTTTGCGGAATTCACCGCGTGCTGATGCGAAAGCGCGCGACCTCCGACGCCATTGAGGAAGGTGAAATTGTAATCAATGCCCGCTTCTTCAAGCTTGCCGCACTGTTCAAGAATGTCCGCTTGCGTGCAGCCTTTTTCAACACGCGCCAACACCTCGTCATCGCCCGACTCATGTCCGATATACAGAAAATCGACACCGCGTTCACGCAGGTCAATAAGCTGTTCAACCGTCTTATTGCGGATGTCGTTCACGCGCGACATCATGTTGATGTGCTTGATTTCAGGCATGATTTCGTGCACTAGGTCGATAATCTCAACCAAGCGATGGTACGGCAAGCAGAACGCGTTTGCGCCAACGAAGTGCATGCGCTCCACGTAGGGCTTCTTTTTCACCAGCTCGCGCAGGTCTTCTTCGATGTGCTCGATAGGCGATACTGAAAACTTGATGTCCTTGTACATGCTGCAGAACTTGCATTTGTTATGCGTGCAGCCATAGGTGACGGGCAACAGCGCGCTGTACTGCTCAGTGGGCGGACGATACACGGTTCCTACGAAGTGCATGGGGGCTCCTTTTCAAAGTGCGCTTTGCCGCGCAAATATGTATCTAACATATTCCAGATTAAGAAGCGCCTAGTGCGAGGTCAACCAACGATTCCGAAACGAAACACCATGCCTACGCCAACCCTTGGCCTGCGGGAACAAACGTCACACACTACGCCAGCCCTTGACTTGCCGACTCCACCCTATCGCGCACAACCTGCGCTTTCGCGGACAACGAGCCCAGCTGTTGCTCGTATTCTTTCATGCGCAGAGCGCATTCGTTTGCCTTTGTGGTGTCGCCGGACTCGCGATAGGCGCGCTCCAGCACAGCCTGCTCGTAATAAAATGCGAGCGCCCGGCACTCCGCCACTTCAGTGCTATAACGCGCCTGCTTGCCCATGTCGCGTATGGCGGTATCGTACAAATCGCCAAAACGGCCACTCTCAGCCGCGTAAATGTAATCACGCGCGTCGTAATCGTACGCATGCCCTTTCGCGTAGTCGCTGATGCGAAAACCTGCCATCGTCAGAAGAAGGGCGGCAAGAACGGCAACGACTATCGCCACGATTTTCAAAGGAGAACGAGCTCCTTGCTTTGCCCCGGTCATGACGCCATGCCCTCCTCGATCAGTACGGCCAATCGCTTCTCCGAGATGTTGGGGATCTCGCTAATCTGCTCGTCCGTTAAGCCGAAATACGTTTTTGCCAATACGGCCGTACGCGCGCGAATGTCCTGGATATACCCGCGCATTTCTTCGGGCAGGTAGCTTTCAGCGTTGTACGAGTACTGGTCTTCCAATGTGTAAACGCGATTGAGGTCCTCGGCGATATAGGCGCACGTGTCGGAGATATATTTCGGCTGGAACCTAAACTCGGAGCTGTTGTTGATAGCAGAAACATATTCCAGCAGGTCAACGTACGATCGCGCCGCAGTTAAAACACCTTGGTACGAGTTGTCGTCGCTCAGCATCATTTCGTTGGCATCGTAATAACCAACGAACTTGCCGTAATCGCCGTGCGCAAGGTAGTCGTTGAGCATCTGCCGATCTTCAACTGCGCTGCGCTGCACCTGTGCGGAACGGATTTCGTAACCAATATCCCACGAGAACACGTTCAGCATGATTCCCGTAAAGAACGCTACCAGCGCAACCGTAAGAACTACCAGCCAGCTACCATGGCGCTGCAAAAACGACGTCCGCTGTGCAACGTCCGCCTGCGTGAGCTGGTACTCTTGGCGAAAATGCGCCATATCGGATTGATGCTGCGTTGCAAACGTGTTGGGCGCGCCGCAATAGGGGCAAACTTCGTCCTCAAGCCCCATTTGCGCGCCACAATGTGGGCATTTCACCGCACTACCTCCTTAACGAAGAATCCCCAGCGCCGAAAGGCGCACCTGGAGATTTTGCTTCAACTGTTCCTCTTGAAGACAACCGTCAGCGCCTTTAGCCTCATCGGCAAAAGCCGCCACTTCCTGCTGGTCCATGTGCAGCGTTTCTTGAAGATAGCGCATCGCATAGGCACGGTAGGGCGCCGCGCGCTTTTCTTCTTCCGCCGAAAGCGCAGCGGTTCGCGCTTCGTCGTCGCCATCCAGCCGCGCAAGCTCAAGAGCGTCCGAAACCAACCATACGTAATCATCCAGCCCCAGTTCGCTTTTGTCGAGCTCTTCTGCGGCGTAGCGAATGGATTCGTATTTATCGTAAACTTCCAGGTAATCGGCATGCTCCCAGGAGAACAGTGCATCGAAGCCCGGATCTTCAAAAAGGTCCCAAACGTAGGCGCTTAACGCAGCGTCGTTTTGAGCCGCGTAAAGCTTGTCGAGCTCAGCAAAATGCTGCGTGCGAAACGCTTCACGCGCCTGATATTCGCGAAGCGACTGCTGTTCATCACGGTTGTCCATGCACGTGAACACAAAGAACAGCGTTGCCAACACCGCCAATGCGATGACAACAACGCTGATGGTTCGCTTGGCATTGCCTTTTATGGTTGCGTTGATGGTTTTCTGAGCCTCATCGGGAAGCTCGCTGGTGTCGTCGTTGATGTCGTCCAGCGCGCCCAGGTATGCTTTTTCGGCGCCAGCGGGGTTGAGGGCGCCGCAATAGGGACAGCGCGGCTCATCCACCAAGAAAAGAGCGCCGCAATTTGGGCACGTTATCTGCGCATTCGCGTTTGCCGGCGCTTCGCTTTGCGAGTGCGACCCACCCGCAATTTCGCCTGCACGAGCGTTTGTTGGCAACGATTGGTTGCTCATCTTGCCACTTTGCAACGTCGACACCTTTCAAGCTCGCAACTGTGTTCAGCGTTTCGCGCCCGCATCAATCGCCGATTGTACCAGTTTCCCTAATAGTACAGCTTTGCCGGCCTCATGCGGCACTCATGAATGAGCCTATCACAGCGGAGTTCATGGGACCCGAGCCGCGCATGATGCTGTTTTCGGAGCGCAGCTACGACAAAGATGCATGCAAGCACATCCTGCGCGGCAGGCTCTTTGCCTCACCGTGGGCAAGAAGGTCGACAACCGCATCGCGGTGTTTCAGCGGTAACGCGCCTGCACCACTGTCGTTGCGAAGAGGGTTTGCCTGATTCGTTTACGGCGGCATTGCCTACGTTGCATAGGGCTCCATATAATGAAGGCGGCTTGCGCGCTATGCATCCAACGCAAAAGCGGTGGGGCATACGCCCCGCCGCTTTTGCGTTCAACTAGTCGATCGTTTTGCCCAAGATCTTGTTGGCAGCATACACAC
>JAZQAV010000055.1:0-6953 GCA_045545435.1 Eggerthellaceae bacterium
ATGCGAACTATCCGTCAATGGGTGCCGCGCAAAGCGAGGCGTCTCCTTACCGCGATTGGTTTGCTTTCAAGGAGGACGGAACCTACGCTTCATGGTGGGGCGTGGACGATTTGCCAGAAATTCAAGCGGATGCCTGTGGCTTTCATGAATTGGTTTGCGGGTCCCACGGCGTTATCGAGCATTGGATGCACGCGGGAGCGCGCGGGTGGCGTTTGGACGTTGCCGATGAGCTTACCGATGCTTTCATCGAGCGCATCAAGCAAACGGCTTCTGCCTGTAAAGACGATGCGGTGGTTATCGGCGAAGTATGGGAAGATGCGTCCTACAAGATAAGCTACGGCACCTTGCGTCGCTACCTTTTGGGTGATGAGCTTGACGGAGCAATGGGTTATCCGCTGCGGGCTAATATCGTGGAGTTTCTGCTGGGGCAGCGCAGCGCTTACGCGTTCGCACACGAGCTGGAACAGCTGATAGAAAACTATCCGCCGCACGCGCTTGCCTGCGGATTGAATTTCTTGGGCACCCATGATCGGATGCGCATTCTCACCGTTTTAGGCGAAGCTCCCCACCAAGATGCGCTCGATGACGCCGCGCGTGCGGCATTCCGTCTCTCAGAAGATGCGCTGCGCCTTGCGAAAACACGGCTCTGGCTGGCGGTTTTGCTGCAGATGTGCGCACCGGGCGTTCCTTGCGTGTACTACGGCGATGAGGCCGGCATGCAGGGCTATGCGGATCCTTACAACAGGGGACCGTATCCCTGGGGCCACGAAGATTCAGACTGCATGCTCATGTACACGAATGCGATAGGCCTGCGCAAAATGCTCCCCGAGCTTTCGAGTGCGCATGCCCTGCCGTTTGCCGTTGACGACGACGTATTCGCGCTGTGGCGCGGATGGGGCGTGCGCGATGAACGCGCGCCGCTTGCAGGCTCGGGAACGTGCTTGCTGGTGAACAGGAGTGCGCAGCGCAAAACGCTGCAGCTTCAATGGAGCGCCGATGCCCTCTGTGACGCCATAGCCACGAAAGTCGTTGTCGTGCAAGGCGATACGGTGCACGTTGACCTTGCTCCATGGGGCGCAAGTGTGCTCGTGCTGCGCAACCACGTCGATGGGGTGGCAGCGCCACTTGATGCCGGCTTCGGCGTGCTGTGCCACCTCACCTCCATTCCGCGTGATGATGGTGCCACTGGATGCTTGGGTGCTGGTGCCCACGCGTTTTTGTCGTGGCTGAAAGACGTTGGCGCGCGGTATTGGCAGATGCTCCCGGTTGGCCCAACCGATGCATATGGGTCGCCCTACGCAGGGTCTTCGGCGTTTGCTGGCAACCCTGCCTTCATCGATAAACAGGCGCTGCCCCCTCATCTGTTTGACGAACGCGAAAACGATTACCAAGCGTTTTGCGCGCGCGAGGCCTATTGGCTCGATGCGTTTGCCGCGCATCGCGCCCTCCAGGTGATAACCGGCGAAGATTCGTGGCAAAAGTGGCCCGAAAAATGGCGCACGTACCGTCCCGATCTTGCTTTGGATGCGTCCGTTGCCCGCGTAATGGAGGCCGTCAAACGCGAGCAATTCTGTTTTCAGGTGCAATGGGATGCGCTCCGAGCACATGCGCATGCACTTGGGGTGCAAATTATTGGCGACATGCCCATGTACGTTTCCGCCGAAGCGTGCGATGTGTGGGCCCACAGGGAGTGTTTTGCGGTGGATGCCGCGGGCAAGGTGGTGCTTGAAGCAGGGGCGCCTCCCGATAGCTTTTCGGAAACAGGGCAGCGCTGGGGCTCTCCCGTATACCGTTGGGATGCTTTGGAGCGCGACGGGTATACGTGGTGGGTGCAGCGAATGCGCCGCGCGTTATCGCTTTTCGATGTGGTGCGCCTTGACCATTTCATTGGGTTCGCGCGGTATTACGCGATTGAGCAAGAAAGGCCGGCGACCGAAGGCTTTTATGAGTACGGTCCAGGAACCAAGCTCTTCTTTGCCATGAAAGAGCAGCTGGGCCCCTTGCCGATTATTGCTGAGAACCTGGGAACGCTGTCTCCTGCTGCGCGTTCGCTTCTTGCCGCTTGCGGGTTTGCGGGCGTTGATGTGCTGCAGTTTTCCGACGATGACGTGCGCTTGGGATACACCCCGGCGCGGGGAAGCGTTGCGTATACGGCAACCCATGACAATCAAACGCTCGTGGGCTTTTGCGCCGATCGCTTTGGGCTCGATGGTGGCGATGCGCAGACGATGGCGCGTCAGTTGGCAGCGGATGTTTTGCGCTGCGAAGCGCCGGTGCGCATCATTGCGCTGCAGGATGCAATGGGGCTCGCTGACGAAGCGCGCATGAATGTGCCGGGCACCGTTGAGGGCAATTGGCAGTGGAGATGCAACCGCGACATGCTCGATTGTGCCGCTGCGTTCCTGAAATCAATAGAGAGCAAGTAACCCCCCAGATTTGTTTGCGGCACCTGGCATTTTCGCGTATATGCCAGATGGGATAATCGTCTGGCATCTGATGGATTATTTGTAAAAGAGTCCACAGCTTACATAACGAAAAGGTGTCAGATTGGATGTAGTACTGTATCGTTTTGGCACTCAACCAATAAGAGTGCTAGTATCTCCACCATGCAATGGAAGTGCGCACATGCGCTATCGTTTCTGATTCGTTTTGCGATAACTCACACGAAGGAACACTATGTCATTTGAGAAATTTACCGATAAAGCGCGCAAGGTTTTGGTCTTGGCCCAAGATGAGGCGCGCCAGCTTCACCAGCCTTATGTGGGCACCGAGCATATCTTGCTGGGCCTCATAAAGGAAAAGGAAGGTCTTGCAGCCCAAGCGCTCAACCGTCTTGAAGTTGAGTACGACGCGGTTGTGCAAACCATTCGCCAAGTGGTCACCATCGATGACGACACCGACGTTTCGGGGCATCTGTCTTTCACGCCGCGCGTGAAACGCGTGCTGGAAAACGCCCTGCGCGAAGCGATGCAAATGGGCCAAAGCTACATCTCCACCGAGCATTTGCTGCTGGGCATCGTTCGCGAAGGTGAGGGAACTGCGCTGGATGTGTTGGGTCGTTTGGGCATATCGGGCGACGATGTGCGCAGCGCGCTCAACGACCTGGTGGGCCAAAGCCCGGTGTATGCCGGAAGGACGCCTTTCGCCCAGGGAGCGCAGCAAGCTTCCGACAGCATGCTGAAAGAGTTCGGAACCGATCTCACCAAAAAGGCGCGCGAGGGCAAGCTTGACCCGGTTATTGGCCGTGCGGGCGAAATCGAACGCATCATGCAAATTCTCTCGCGTCGCCAAAAGAACAACCCGCTGCTCATCGGCGAGCCCGGTGTGGGTAAAACCGCCGTGGTTGAAGGCCTGGCTCAGCTTATTGTCTCCAACCAGGTGCCCGATATCCTGCGCGATCGCAAACTGGTGACGCTTGACATCTCGGCCTTGGTGGCCGGCTCCAAGTATCGCGGCGAATTCGAGGATCGCCTGAAGAAGTGCATCAAAGAAGTTGAAGATGCAGGCGATATCATTTTGTTCATCGACGAGATTCACACGCTCATCGGCGCTGGTTCTGCAGAGGGCTCCATCGATGCAGCTGCCATTTTGAAACCGCCGCTGTCGCGTGGCGAAATTCAGGTAATTGGCGCTACCACCATCGACGAGTACCGCAAGCATCTTGAAAAAGATTCGGCTCTTGAGCGTCGTTTCCAGCCCATCACCATCGGCGAGCCCAACGAAGAGCAAGCGCAGCGCATCTTGGAAGGTTTGCGCGATCGCTACGAAGAGCACCATCACGTGCACTTCACCGATGAGGCGTTGCAGGCGGCCGTTCAGCTCTCCGACCGCTACATTCAAGATCGTTTCCTGCCCGACAAGGCGGTTGACGTTATCGACGAGGCCGGTGCGCGCATGCGCATCCGCAACATGACGTTGCCGCCTGAGCTGCGCGAGCTTGATGACAAGCTTCGCTCGGTTAAGGGCGAAAAGGAAAAGGCCATTGCCGATCAAGATTTCGAACGTGCCGCTGAGCTGCGCGATGAGGAAACCGCACTGAAAGAGCAGCGCGAAGCCGCTCAAAAAGAGTGGGAGGAGAACTCGTCGAAGACGGTTCAGGAGATCACCGTTCAAGATATTGCCGACGTGGTGTCCATGACAACGGGCGTACCGGTTTCCAACCTTACCGAGGCGGAAACCGAGAAGCTGCTGCGCATGGAGGGCGTGCTTCACGAACGCGTTATAGGCCAGGAGGAAGCGGTAACGGCTTTGTCCAAGGCTATTCGCCGCTCGCGTGCGGGGCTTAAAGATCCCAAGCGCCCCGCTGGTTCCTTCATTTTCTTGGGACCCTCGGGCGTTGGTAAAACCGAGCTTGCGAAAACGCTTGCGGAGTTTTTGTTCAACAGTGAAGACGCGCTGATCTCGTTCGATATGTCCGAGTACATGGAAAAGCACACGGTCTCGCGTTTGGTTGGTGCCCCTCCGGGATATGTTGGCTACGATGAGGGCGGCGAGCTCACCAAGGCGGTGCGCCAGCGTCCGTACTCGGTAGTGCTTTTCGACGAGATCGAGAAAGCGCATCCCGATGTGTTCAACATCCTTCTTCAAATTCTGGAAGAAGGTCGCCTAACCGATGGTCAGGGTCGAACCGTCGACTTCCGCAACACCATCATCATCATGACGTCCAACGTGGGTGCACGCGATATCTCTGAAACGCAGACGCTCGGCTTTTCCACCGAGCCCAATGCGGGCCTTTCCGACAAAGAGATCCGCAGCCGCGTCATGGCCGAGCTCAAGCGCATGTTCAGGCCCGAGTTCTTGAACCGCGTTGACGAGATCATCGTGTTCAAGAGCCTCACCGACGAACAGCTTATCAAGATCGTTCGCCTCATGGTGGCCGACCTGCGTGAGCGCATGATATCTCAGGGCATGTCCATCAACCTTTCCGATGCGGCTTGTGCTCTTATCGCGAAAGAGGGCACCGACAAAATCTTCGGCGCGCGTCCGCTGCGTCGCGAAATTCAGCGTTTGCTGGAAGACCCGCTGTCCGAAGAAATTTTGGAAGGCCGCTGGAAGAGCGGATCCATCGTTGAGGTTGACGTTGACGAAAGCGGCGAGAAGCTTGTGTTCAGCGAAGGTACGGGCGAGATTCCCGCACCGCGCAAACGCGACAACATCGCGCGCGAGGCCGACTTGTTGTTGAAAGATTACAATCTTGGTCATGCAAGCATTCCGTCAGGTGGCTTGCCTGCAGCAGACGGAGCGGCCGACTAAAGGCATTTGCGAATACCTGCGAGTTGCGAATTTCGTACTCGCAGGTATTTTTTTGCGCTCTAGCCGCTACGGGCGGTTTTCGGCGTTAGTATAAAGGCGCACGAAAAGAAAGGACGCGCTATGGGAACCACTATCGATTCGTCAAACGATTCTATTGCCCGCCAAACCAATTCGCTTGATGCTGGCGTGCTTGAAGATTCCGCATTGAAGCCGCCTACCTTCACACCATACGGAAACGACTCTGCGCTTGAGCAGCCTGTTGTTTGTCTGCAGGGCAAGCTGGACAAAAACCCTAAAACCGCCGCGATCATTTTGGCAGGTGGAACGGGGGAGCGCTTCGGCAAGGATGGCGGCAAGCAGCTGGTTGAAATTGCCGGAAAGCCGGTGCTCACGTGGTCTGCCGAGGCTTTCGATGCCGTGGGGGATATTGGTCTTATCGTTATCGTGTGTCCCGAATCTCGCTCACAGGAATACCTTGAAAAGGCAATCGATTCTTTCCCGTTCGTAACGCCGGTAATCGTCGCCCCGTCAGGATCAACGCGCCAGGAGTCGGCATTTTCTGGTTTGGAATATGTGCCTGAGGAATATGAGTACGTCATATTGCACGATGGCGCGCGTCCGCTGGTTACCCCAGAACTTATCGAGCACACCATTGCAACGCTGAAGGGCAATATCGATTGCGACGGCGCGGTGGTCGCTCATCCAGCAGTCGACACGCTCAAAGTTGTCGAGAACGGTTTCATCGTGGGAACGCCTGACAGAAGCGTGTTCTGGAACGCGCAAACGCCGCAGGTATTCCGCGCCGGCATTTATCGCAGGGCGCATGCCGCAGCCCTTTCCGATGGCTTCGTGGGCACCGATGACTCCGCGCTCATCGAGCGTTTGGGCGGTCGTGTACTGGTGGTTGAAGGCTCGCGCGACAACATAAAGCTTACCGTTCCTGAGGACTACAAGTTGCTTGAGGCAGCTGTTCTGCGTTTGCACCATAAGGATCACGAGCTATGAGTGACCTCGATCTAACCGACGCAACGCTTCCCGAAAAACCTGAAGCAACCAGCTTTGCAGGAGATGTGCGCAAGCAAATCGAAGGTGCGGTCACCTGCGATTTCTCGCGTCTGCGCATTGGCCAGGGCATGGACGTGCATGCGTTGGTGGAAGGCAGGAAGCTTATCATCGGCGGCGTGGAAATACCTCACGACCGCGGATTGTTGGGTCACTCCGATGCCGATGTGTTGGCCCATGCCGTAAGCGATGCGCTATTGGGTGCCATACGCGGTGGAGACATTGGCAAACTGTTTCCCGATACCGATCCTGCCTACAAAGGCGCGAATTCCCTGGTGCTCCTATCGCATGTTGCTGCTGTGGTGCGCGAAGCTGGGTATGAAATCTTAGACGTCGATTCGGTGATAGTGGCGCAAGCGCCCAAGATGAGCCCGCATCGCGACAAGATGCGCGAAAACTTGGCACGGGCGATGTCTATTCCCGTGGAAAACGTAGGCGTGAAAGCCACCACAACCGAGCACCTTGGTTTTGAAGGGCGCGAAGAGGGCATATCTGCCACGGCTGTTTGCTTGCTGTGCAGGGTTGGTTAACAAGGCCGAGATTGCCTGGCTCTGTGATAAAATTTCGAACCCGAACGAAGCTTAAAAACACTTGTGCACATGGTGCAATCCAACTGCGTGCGCAAGGGTGATACCCAA
>JAZQAV010000056.1:0-4912 GCA_045545435.1 Eggerthellaceae bacterium
CCCAGCCGCCCTAAAGCGGCTGGGGAATGGTTAAGAATTTAATGTTTGAAAGCGGCGAAAGCGAGGACGGGACGGCATCGGAAGTAACCGTCGCAACGGTTGCTGTAGTTGAAACAGCCGTTGCTACCGTCGAAGAACCACGTGTTGTAGCCGTAGTAGTCAGCGGAAGAACCGACCGGCTTCCATAACTCGCTGCTGGCGTACCAATCACTGGCAAACGGTTCGCCACCTATACTTTCAAGTGCTGCGTTGATTTCCTCAACAAGAAGTGTTATAACAACACCTTGTTTGCGATTGAACGTGTCAAGGTGTAGTTCCTTAAGTCGTGCCATAAGGTTGGGTTGTGTGCAATCGGCCATTATTTCGCCGTTTGCATCGGTGAGGTCGTGTGGCGCAACAACAAAGTCTTCACCGGCACATTGTACATGTACCCACTTTTCGCCTTTGGCGTTCTCAACAATGGAAACCAAATAACCGTATTGTGCGGCATTGGTGGTGGCTTCTTGCATTGTGGCTTCTTTGTTCTCGTTCATTTTGTTTTTCCTTTCTATATTTAATTAATATTCATTGTGCATAGTCTACTAATGCTTGCGCGTATTCAATGTTTCGTTTTGCCATTTCGGTTTCGTATGCTTCGCGTGCATCGTTTAATATTTGTTTGATCACTCTGTCCGCCATACTCTTCAAGGGTTTGTATAAAGCATCGCAAAGGGGTGTTTGTATTCTGTTCATTTTCGTTAATATCGGCTCGTTAATTTCATGTTTAAGTAGGTTTTCGTAATAATCAATCTTTTCTTGTGTGGTTTCCCAAACAACATTCTTGATAACAAGTGGCATGGTTAAAATTTTTTATTCGTCTTCTTCGTTGGTGTCTTCAATCTCCCCGTCGACCATTTTGTCGAGGGTGTCGCTGTCTGTAGCCCAATACCTACGGGCGCGGCGCATGTCGGCACGCCATTTCTTCAACAGTTCCTTGGCTTCGTCGTCGTCGCTGGTGCTTTCCTCGTAGGAATGTTCGCCAATGCCGGTGTAGCTGGTGGCGTACTTGATCTTGGTTTTAAGTACCGTTACTTCCAGGGTGTAGTAGGTGCTTATGTCTTCGGCCATTGCGTTTTCAGCGTCGCCGCCGTAAACCTCGGCCACTGCCTGTTTGTAGTCCTCTACAAACTTGGCTACCGCTTTCTTTGTTCTTTCTGTTATCATCTTTCTGTATCGTATTACTATAAGTAGTTTTTGTATTTTGTCAGTTCCGAAATTGTTTGTACCTTTGCAGTGTCTTTCGGAAATCACGGTGCAAAGATAAGACCATTTTCTGAATTGGCAAAGAAAAAATTACGCAAAAATGAAAGATTTTTTGAATTACACTGAAAAACAGCGACTTATAGATGCAATTTTTTCTCTAAAAAGTCAAAAACTAATCCGCTCGTTCTCGGATTTATGCGTTAAATGTGGTAAAAATAAGAGCTATTTGAACGATGTGCGTACAAAAAACTTAAATTTCTCTGCCGATTTTATTCAAAAGGTAATGGAACTATACCCCATAAACGAGGACTACATACTCACCGGTAATGGCGAAATCTTGCTATCGGGTACTGGTGGCAATGTTGCCCAGGTGGGCGAAAGTCATAATGTCCCTGGCGGTGTAGTTCAAAACATCGCAAACAATGGGAATGGCAATGTGGCGGCAAATGCTAATGCCACCCCAGCCGGTGAACCCACGTTTGCTGATGTGCTTCAACAGCTGGTGGCCACCAATGCCAAATTGGTTGAAACCAACGCCCAATTAGTTGCAATGCTCAATAATAAGTAGTATGGAAAACACTATTGCAGAAAGGGAGCCAAGCGAAAATGAAGTGTTGGTGCCGGTCGATTTCCCAATTCACCACGCCTGGGGCTGGGAAAAGTGTAAAATGTACACCGATATGCAGTTCCACGCACATTTGCGGCGTTATAACAATATTATTATGCCAACGTCGGATTATAACTATATGGTGGAATATATTAATAAAAAGCAAGCGGAAAGTGCCATTATTAGCAAAGTCCGTGATACATATCATAAGGCGTTGGAACAAGAAAAAAACGGCGACTGCATCTATGCTGAAATACTATATAACGAATGTTTGGAACTTGACCCCAAACATTATGAAACATATAATAGGCTTATTATAATGTTCCACAATCAAGGCGAGGTGGTCAAGGAACTGGCAACGCTAATGAAAGCAACAATAATATTTCCAAATGTTGCAAAATGGCAAAAGCGTTTAGAAAAGTTAAAAACAAATCAGCAATGAAACGTATATTACTAATATTGTTCGCTGGCTGCATTATGCTTGCAGCGTGCAAAAAAGATAATGAATTTGACCCACTGGCAAACACAGTATGGCAAAGTGGGCAAAATAGCGAAAATACTGATGAGGCTATCTCATACGGCTCAATCTATCATGGCAATGGCTCTGCATGTCGTGAATTACTCGAATTTGAATATGGGTTTGCTGATAGGTATTACACATATAATGGCGAAAAGGTGAAGTATATGCCTGGCGGTCAGTATGAATTAAATGGCAATATGGTAGTCATTCCCCAAGACACGGCACATACCTATCAGCTGGAAGAAAACAGAATTGTAAGTTACCACCTTGATGGTAGGGTAAATGGTATATTTTATAAAATCAAATAACTATGCAAACAATAAACATCAGCGTTGCTGCCTGGTATGGCAATACGCAATACTACAGCTTTATGCCTCGCACAATCTTTGCTGCCTTGGAGTCGGCGTTCTTGTCCGGCTCATACACGGCGGCTGTTGATCGTGCCGAATTTGAAGAAATGCTAACCCGTCATGCCACGCATTGTTAATCCACCATCGGCCATTCAAGAAGCTGTGAACCGCCGTTTTTTTGCGGCGGTGGAAACTCTTGTTGCAGCCGGTGTTATGCGCTCATTGTCGGGGTTCGTAATCGAATGTGGTTTGCACGCTCCACGCTATAGGGAAATGCGCCAACAATACGGCGTTGAACCAGTGGGCAACTCCCGTTATACTGCTGTGGAAACAGAAGCGTTGTACTATCTCTGTACTGAATACGGCGTTTCTGCATCCTGGCTGCTGACTGGGCGCGGTCGCATGCTAATAAAACAGCTAAAATGAAACATTCGGTGCGTTTCGGTCTCATACCTGCCGACACTCGTACACAGTCAATCCGTGTGCGTGTCAGCTGGGGTGGCTCACGTCTCAATGTGCGGCTGGGCATGGCGGTTGAACCGTCAAAGTGGGATGCCGCCAAAGGACGCATGAAATCGGGGGCCGTAACATCGGGTGGCATTGCTGGAACCATGCTTAATGCCAAACTCGGTGAAGTAGAAACAGCTATTGCAAAGGTCTTCCAGCTTGCCCAGGTGCAAGGGCGTTCCCCATCGGTAGAAGAAGTGCGGCAATCCATATATGCCGTTGTAGGGAAAACAGGCAGTGGCGCGTCTACTGGCGAACCAATGCCCCAGGGCGGCACAATCTTTCCTGTGCTGGCTGAATTTGTAGCATACCAGGCAAAACAAAAAGAATGGACAAAAGCGTCGTTTGAAAAGTTCCATGCCCTGGGCGAACACCTGCGCCGGTATAGCGAAAATTTGTCATTATCCGACTTCAACGAATATGGCATACAGGGGTTTGTGGATAGTCTTCACCGTGAGGGGCTGCGCAATACTACCATATACAAAACAATGTACAATCTGCGTATGTTCCTGCGGTGGTGCAACAAGCGCGGCTTGCTCAACTCTGCCGATTTTGAAACATACCGGCCACGGCTTCGGGGCGGTGATGGCTCTGCCAAAGAAGTTATCTACCTGGAATGGGAAGAACTTATGCGGCTATACGAATACCAGTTTACAGGCAATCACCGTGGGCTTGCATCGGTGCGCGATGTTTTCTGCTTCCAGTGCTTCACCGGCTTGCGTTACTCCGACGTTGCCAAACTCAAAAAAGCGGAAGTGAACTTTGCAGGTGGGTACTTCACCACGGTAACAAAGAAAACGACCGACTCCCTTAAAATCGAACTCAACAAGTATTCCCGTGCCATATTGGAAAGGTACGCCAACGAACCCATAAAACGTGGCCTTGCGTTGCCGGTTATCAGCAACGTTAAAATGAACGTCTATTTGAAAGAAGTTGGCAAAATGGTTGGCATTGATGCGCCTCAACGGGTGGTGTACTTCAAGGGTGCCACACGGTATGAAGAAATACACCCCAAATGGGAATTGCTCACAACCCATTGTGGCCGTCGCACTTTTGTTGTCAATGCCCTCATGCTGGGTATCCCTGCCGAGGTTATAATGTCGTGGACTGGCCACAAGGACTACAAGGCCATGCGCCCGTATATCAAAATCGTCGACACCCTCAAAGCGTCGGAAATGGAAAAATTCAACAAATAGGTGGTCATGTCGAAATAATTGTGTATCTTTGCACCGTCAAACAAATGGTCAAATGGGTGGTCAAATGGGTGGTCAAATGCGACCCGAAAAGCGACCCAATATATAAGAATTGGTAATATGCAAATGAAAAGTACAATGTTCAAAATAACCTGCACAACAAATTGAAAACAAGTATAGAAAATATCAAAAGAATAATGTAGAAAATATGCGTTTGAGAGCCTCTCTCTCCGCATAACAAGAAAGAGAAGATGTTTGGATACATTTTCTCTTTTTTTTCATGGGGTATGGATGTGCCAACACTATATGATTTCGGTTTGCCATCTTCTTTTCGATATGGCCACAAAAAGAAAAAAAAGAGCACCGGAATTCGGTACTCTTTTGCTCCCCCTGAAGGACTTGAACCTTCGACCCCCTGATTAACAGTCAGGTGCTCTAACCAACTGAGCTAAGGAGGAATGTTTGAGTGGTTTTGAAACTCTTGATTTCTGTA
>JAZQAV010000057.1:0-3543 GCA_045545435.1 Eggerthellaceae bacterium
AGGATCACAAGCGCGCCTATGATGGCAATCAGGGCCCCAACACCGGCGGCATGGGCGCCTATTCACCCGTGCCCATCGTGACGCCCGAAGAGCTGGCGGCCATGCGCGACATCATGGAGCGCGCGGCGGCGGCTACGGCAAAAGAGTTCGAGCACGACTACCGCGGCGTTTTGTACGGCGGCTTCATGCTGACGCCGGAAGGCCCCAAGCTGCTTGAGTTCAATGCGCGCTTTGGCGATCCCGAAACGCAAGTGGTGCTTCCGCGCCTTGAAAACGACCTGGTAGACGTGATGATGGCGGTTGCCGAAGGTCGTCCCGAAGATATTGAACTTACCTGGTCCGAAAAGTGGGCATGCGGCGTGGTGCTGGCAAGCGCCGGTTATCCGCGTGCGTACGAGAAGGGCAAGGTTATCTTGGGCGTTGAAGATGCCGAGGCGCTGGAAGACGTTATCGTGTTCCATGCGGGTACGCGCATTAACGCCGATGGCGAGCTGTTAACGTCGGGCGGTCGCGTGCTTAACGTGGTGGCCCTGGCGGATACGTTCGACGAAGCCCGTGAACAGGCCTATCGTGCGTGCGACCTTATTAATTTCGAAGGCAAGCAGCTGCGTTCCGATATTGGCCAGAAGGCTTCTATCGGTCGTTCTGCCTGGGAGTAGGGTGCAAGTTTAACCGGGTCCGCGGGTTGCGGGTTCCCTGGTAAACGTGTTGAACCTACAGCTCCTCGCCTTCGGCTGCGGAAGCGGCGCAACGCGTTTCCCAGGGAATCCATCGCCTTCGGCTGCAAAAGCGGTGCAACCCGCGCAGCAGACCGCTTAAGATGCGGAAGCGGTGCGATCTGTACGTCAGGCCGCATGCGACACGGTGCCGCTTAAGCAGCGCCGTGATGTGTTAGAAAGGGCTTAAGGCAAGCTTGAGCGCGCTGCGACGCGCAATACATACATATACATACAGTAAGGAAAGCGATTAATTACATGTTAGCCGAACGATTTCTGAGTGTTGCGGTACGAGAGGCATCCAAAAACTATCTGAAGCTTAACCCCACCGATGAAACGATGCTTCCCGCGCCCGTACCGGGCAAAGACTACATGCTGTACATGCACGTGCCGTTCTGCGAAAAGCTGTGCCCGTATTGTTCGTTCAATCGCTTCCCGTTCAGCGAAGATCGCGCGGTTCCCTATTTCGAGAGCATGCGCAAAGAAATGCTCATGCTGAAGGATCTGGGGTACGATTTCAAAAGTCTGTACGTGGGCGGCGGTACGCCCACCATTATGATCGATTGGCTGTGCGAGCTTATTGACCTGGCCCGCGACGAGTTTTCAATCGAAGAGGTTTCCAGCGAAACCAATCCCAACCATCTTATTCCGTCCTATTTGGAAAAGCTGCAGGGCCGCGTTCAGCGTTTGAGCGTGGGCGTGCAAAGCTTCGATAACGGGCTGCTGAAGCAGATGGACCGTTACGATAAGTACGGCAGCGCCGAGGAAATTCTTGAGCGCATTAAAACCGCGGTTCCGTACTTCACCTCGATGAACGTTGACATGATCTTCAACTTCCCGGCGCAAACCGAGGATATGCTCATCAACGACGTCGAGAAAATCGTGGAGTCGGGCGCTACGCAAACCACGTTCTACCCGCTGATGGCCTCGCCGTCGGTGGAGCGTTCGCTGGCGCGCACGGTGGGCAAGGTTGATTACGACCGTGAGCAGCGCTTGTACGAGATTGTGGATGAGCTGCTGACGGGCGGCTCGAACCCGCTGTTCACCCACAGCAGCGCTTGGACGTACAACCGCTTCGATTACGACAACGGTGTCGCTAGCGCCTCGTCGGCTCGCAAGGGCGCTCACGCGGGCGTATACAAAACGCAGATGATTGACGAATACGTGGTGGAGTACGAAGAGTATCCCGCCATTGGTTCGGGCGGCATCACCTATTTGGGCTCTAACTTGTACGTGAACACGTTCTCGATCAAAGAGTACAACAAGGCCATTGAGCAGGGTCATATGTCAATCATGGGCAAAACCGCGTTCAACAAGCACGATCGCATGCGCTATCGCTTCCTTATGCAGCTGTTCGGCCTCCGTCTGGACAAAAAGGCTTGGGAGCGCGATTTTGGCTGCACGGTTGAAAACGGTTTGCCGGTTGAAATGGCGTTTATGAAGGCCGTGGGGGCTATCGACAAAGATACGCCCGAAGAAATTACGCTCACGGCGAAGGGCCGCTATCTGGTGGTTGCCATGATGCGCCAGTTCTTTATTGGCGTGAACAATCTGCGCGACCAGGCGCGCGCTGCACTGCCCGACGAGGAAAGCAAGCTGCTGTTCGGTTAGTCACGTGTACGGCCAGCCGGGCGCGAAAAGCCTGCTGAGCTGTTTAGCTAGCCAAACGTGAATGGCTCTGGGTTGGTTGGCTGGCTTGAGCGCGGGGGAATAGCTGCGCCGGTTTTAGCCTTTGTCGCAGCAAACCAGTTCGCAACGTCCGCAAACTAGCTGGTAAAGTCCCACAAACTAGCTGGTAACGCCCTTCCACCGTCAGACTAGATGCCGCGTTCATACTATGCTATCATCTTGTACAACAAAAGTGTACAACACTAAGAAAAACGGAACGGAGCGCACCATGGGAACTGTCATGGTTACAGGGCGCATGTCCCCGGAAAAGAAGGCGGCCGGAGCACGCGTGCTTGAAAAATCGGGCCTCAATGCTTCTCAGGCCATTAATTTGCTTTACGACAAGCTCGAAGAAGAGCAGAGCGCAAGTTTTCTCATTCATAAAAAGCCACAAAAGCATGAATGGGAGTCTGCTGCGAAACTTTTGGATGCGCTTGTTCCTCCTGAGCCTATACAAACGCGTTTTGACGGTATGAGCAGCGCAGAAGTAAAGTTTGATCGTCTTAAATCAAGGGGCCTGATCTAGATGGCTCTGCAAAAGCTTATGCTCGATACAATTATAGTTATAGATTTCCTGCACCACAGGGAGCCGTTTTTTGACGATGCCTACCTGCTCATGCTTGCCGCTCGCGTGGGGGAATTCAGTCTGTGGATATCGTCATCGCAGGTTACCGACCTCATTTATATTTTGTCGGATGGCGGGAAGAAGCAAAAGATTCCCCAAGCGCTCGAAAAACTGCGCGGTTTGCGAACGTTCGTTAATGTGTGCGAAGTAAATGCGGCAGATATTGATGGGATGCTTGCAGGTTGCACCGAACCTCTTACGGGAGCCAACCAACTGGAAGATCCCGAAGATATGTTGTTGCTTAACCTGGCACTGAGGACGCGATGCGATGCGATAATCACGCGCGACGCGGGCTTTCCTGCCAGCAACATGATACGAGTGCACGATTGTGCAGGGCTTTTCGGCTGGCTTGAGCGCGAAAAAGGAATTTCGTACAACGACGTCGTTTTCTAATGCCGCTGTGTGGCGTTATTTCTACGCAGTAGCCGCTTGCGTAGAAAGCGTGTAGCGCACTTGACCAGCTTGTGCGCTATGGCTAAAATAACAATTCGCATCGGCAAAGATGCATATGGTCAGGTAGCTCAGTTGGTAGAG
>JAZQAV010000058.1:0-1844 GCA_045545435.1 Eggerthellaceae bacterium
CCGCCCGAATAGCCGTAGTCGTACATCACGTCAAACGGAGGGTTGCGCACCACAAGCCCACGCTTGTCGAATTCCTCCCAATTGCAGAACGGGAAGCAGAACTCCAGCATGTTGATACCGTCGATGCCGATCTCATTGAAACGGCGCATGAGCTCGCGCATGCGCTCGCCCGTGCCGGGGATGACAGGCATTTCCACCATCACATCGGGAATGTAGCGCTTCGCAAGCGCCATGGCTTCAAGCACGCGCTCCTGCAGATCCTCGGGGTCAAAGTCCTTGACGCTAAAGCGAATCTCCTGCAACCCTGCGTCGCGCAAGCGCGCCGCGCCTTCCTCAGTCAGCAAGTCTCCCGACGTATA
Organism: Eggerthellaceae bacterium; assembly: GCA_045545435.1. GTDB lineage: Bacteria > Actinomycetota > Coriobacteriia > Coriobacteriales > Eggerthellaceae > UMGS1502. The sequence continues at coordinate 360 of JAZQAV010000058.1, forward strand.
CATGCGCATATGCGCGCCGGGAAACGCTTCCTGCGCACGCTCGAGAAACCTCACGGAGTCATCGAGGTTGAGCAGCGGTTCGCCTCCCGTCAGGCCGATACAAGCAAGCTTGCCCTGGTTTTCCCGCGCCGAACGCTCAAGCCCCTCTTCCCACGGGCAGCCCTCGCGGAAAAACTTCTCGTAATCGGCCTGGTTATGATTGAAGCAGAAGTAGCAATCACGATGACATTTGAACGTAGTCGAAAAAGTCTCGGAACCGCCGCTGCCCGTGCACTCAACGCAGGCCTTCGACTGCCAGCCCACCACGATGCTCGCACCGGCGTTCTTGAATTGCGCTCCGCGTTCGGCAAGCAGTGAACGCAGGCCCGCAATACGATTATCGGCCTCATGAGGCTCGGAAAATTTCAAGCCCTTTTCCTCGAGGGCCTTCACGTAGTCATTTTCAACAGCCGCATATTTTGCCAACGCGGCCTCAAGCTGTTCGTTGTGCATAGCGAAGATCACATTCCCCTAAACTCTCTCGCCAAACAGCTTTCCATTATACCGAAGGGCGCGGCGAAAGAAGTTGTGTTCAAAAACGCCGTCCTTGTAGGCGGCTAGGGTGCCTTATGTTCAAAATCGGCCTCCTTGTAGACGGGTACGGTGAACGTTATTACGCAAATAGCAACTAATTGTGGAATAACATAGCTTTCAACCGGTCAAATTGGCCGTTATCCACGAGTGGTGGACCACGCTACGCCTACAAGGATGCGGTTTTTGAACACGAAAGCCCTCCTCATGTCTACAAGGAGGGCGTTTTTGACGGCAACAAAATCGACGTGTCGGCACGGCCGGCTTTTTGAACCCAGCTCGCGAAGGAAGCGCACGAGCCGCGCAAGGCTACTCTTCCGCCGCATCCTTTAGCTGTGCGAGGAGTAGGTTAAGCTGCTCGTACAGCAATGCGCCATCAACTTCGCACTTAATGCACGCACCCACCTTCGCAGGAACCTCGACCGCACGATCACGCAGCGCCAGGCCGGCATCGGTCAGCGTCACCTGAAGCTTGCGCTCGTCCTCCGCACAGCGCCTGCGCTCAACATAGCCCTTCGCCTCGAGCTTTTTCAGCAAGGGCGTAAGCGTTCCGGAATCTAAGTACAAGCGCTCGCCCAGCTCACGCACGCTCACCTGGCGCTCTTCCCACAGAACCATCATGGCAATGTACTGCGTATAGGTCAAACCAAGCTCATCCAAATAGGGCGTGTACTTACGCACAACCTCCTTGGCACATGCGTACAGGGGAAAGCACAGCTGGTTTTCCAGCTTGAGAACATCGTACTTAGAATCCATAACAGTAAGCTCCGCTTCATCATGTAAACAACCGAGTTGCATGCTTTCGTTAACGCGTCATACTACCATAAAGGTTTATACCACAAACCATAATCATTTGTTTGATTTATGATGTTTGGGTAAATTTAGACATACGGCACATACTTTATACAGACAAGG
>JAZQAV010000059.1:0-2371 GCA_045545435.1 Eggerthellaceae bacterium
TAGGCGCGAATGGCCTCTTCCTCTTGCACCAGCTCGGCCATTTGCTCAATGAAATAGGCTTTGATTTTCGTCAGGTTGTGCAGCTCTTCGACGGTTGCACCTTTGCGCAGTGCTTCGTACATGATGAACTGACGCTCGGAAGTGGGGAACACCAGCATCTGAAGCAGTTCGTCTTTGCTCTTATCATGGAAGTCCTTGGCAAATCCCAAACCATAGCGTCCCTTTTCAAGGGAACGGATGGCCTTCTGGAAAGCCTCTTTGTACGTTTTGCCAATGGACATGACTTCGCCAACAGCGCGCATCTGCGTGCCCAGCTTGTCCTCAACGCCCTTGAACTTCTCAAACGCCCAACGAGCGAATTTGATAACAACGTAGTCGCCGTCGGGGTAGTACTTGTCAAGCGTTCCGTACTTGCCGCACGGGATTTCGTCAAGGGTGAGGCCGCTTGCCAGCATCGAGCTGATGAGTGCGATGGGGAAGCCGGTTGCCTTTGATGCCAACGCGGAAGAACGCGAGGTGCGCGGGTTGATTTCGATGATGATATCGCGATCGTTAACGGGGTCGTGTGCCCACTGAACGTTGGTGCCGCCGATAACCTTTACGGCGTCCACGATGCGATACGATTTTTCTTGGAGACGATCGATGACCGCCTGGTCGATGGTTTGCATGGGGGCTGCGCAGAACGAGTCGCCAGTGTGCACGCCCATGGGGTCGATGTTTTCGATGGTGCAAACCGTGATCATTTGACCCTTGGCGTCGCGCACTACTTCGAACTCGAGCTCTTCCCAGCCAAGAACGCTCTCTTCAACCAAAACTTCGGTTACGGGTGAAGCCGCAAGGCCGCGTGCCACGACGGTTTTCAGCTCTTCTTTGTTGTATACCAGTCCGCCGCCGGTGCCGCCCATGGTGTACGCAGGGCGCAAAACGCACGGATAGCCAAGTTCGTCGGCGATGGCCACGGCTTCTTCAACGGTGTGGGAAACCTTCGAGCGAGCCATTTCGATACCGAGGTCGGCCATGGTTTGCTTGAAGATATCGCGGTCTTCGCCACGCTCGATTGCATCGATGGGAGTGCCGATTACTTCAACCCCGTATTTCTCAAGAACGCCAGCGGCAGCTAATGCGCTGGAAAGGTTAAGTCCAGATTGTCCACCCAGGTTGGGAAGAAGGGCGTCAGGTCGCTCCTTTTCGATGATTTGGGTGAGACGATCGACGTTGAGCGGCTCAATGTAGACGATGTCGGCGGTTTCGGGGTCGGTCATAATGGTTGCGGGATTCGAGTTTACCAACACGATTTCGTAACCAAGGTTGCGAAGCGCCTTGCACGCTTGCGTTCCCGAATAATCGAATTCGCATGCCTGGCCGATGATGATGGGGCCAGACCCGATAATAAGGATCTTATTGATATCGGTGCGTTTTGGCATAAGCGCCTCTTTCCTCCACAAAGCTAAGCCTAAAAAGCGGTATGACACGCACGAATCCGCATAAGATGGCATCAGATGCGGGTGGGCATGTAGTTGAACAATACCGCAATAAAATGCGCATGGCTGCACACGTAACGAAACAATTATAAATGTGCATCAGAATTAATTGTTTTCAAAATTGTTAAGGGTGGCATTATTCCGAAACGAATCATAAAGCTGCTCCCTCTTGATATAATCGCTACGTTATTGGCAACCACAAAGGGGCGAACATGACGAAAGCACTCGATTTGAATGCGGCAACGGGTTTTGTATTCGATTGCGACGGGACGTTGCTCGACACGTTGAGTGCTTGGGAAGTCACCGAGGAAAGCTTGTTCGCGCAAATACCTTTTAAGCTCACGCAGGAACAGGAAGACGTTATACACTCTGCTCCCATCGCCGAAGCCGCGCGCATCTTCCACGAAGAGTACGGCGTAGGCGATTCGAACGAGGCGGTATTGGCGCATTTCGACAACAATTTGCTTCCGTTTTACGCAGACGAATCGGATGCTCTTCCGGGAGCTTGCGATTTTGTACGTAAGGTGGTTGATAAGGGAATACCGTGCGTAGTGGTTTCCTCGAGCCCCACACGCTATCTTGAAGCCGGTCTCAAGCGCGCTGGCATCCTTGACTGCTTTATAAAAATCATCTCAACCGAAGATGTGGGCGTGTCAAAGCAAGACTTCAAAATTTACGATGTGGCTCTTCAGGCATTAGGCGGCACGGCGTCCACAACGTGGGCTGTTGATGATGCCCCCTACGCGTGCAAAGTGATGGCGGCCTACGGCTTCAACACGATTGCGCCCGTAAACGGTGCTGGTGAACAGCGTCGCGCGCGACAGCTTGAGGTAGCCGATATAGTGGTTGAGTCGTTATCCGACCTGCTGTAGCGGAGGCGTTACGACAAC
>JAZQAV010000060.1:0-3332 GCA_045545435.1 Eggerthellaceae bacterium
CTGACGGGTGTTTCCCATTTTGACGTCAGTCTTTCCAACGCTTTTACCAACGAAGCGATCGCCGAAGACGCCCACATGAGCGGGATGGATAGAGGGGCGAACGCTGGAGCCAACGAAGCGACTGATGGCGCGAACGCTGGAGCCAACGAAGCGGACGAGAGCGAGAATGCTGCCGCGAACGAAGCGGACGAGGGTGCGCACGCTGCCGCCAATGAGGCGGCCGCGGCAATCGAACCGGAGATTGCAACGCTTTCCAACGAAGAGCTCGCCTACCTTTGCGTTGGAAATTTCTCGGGCAAAGGCGGAATGCTTGAATTCATCGGAAACGCCGCCTCTCTTGTTGCAGGAGCCGCTGGTCAAACAACCGCAAAGCTGCAGGAAAAAGGCTTGAATCCCCTGGTGATGGCCGATGGACCAGCAGGCCTTCGCCTGTCGCGCGAATATTACCGCGACAGCGACGGAGCGCACTCACTGGGAAGCGGCAGCATTCCCGAAGGCGTTTTGGACGTCTTAAGCGCGCCCGTGCGCCTGTTCCTGAACGCACGCATGGGCAACAGCAAGCCGCCAAAAGGTGCACAGGTTTTCGCACAATATTGCACAGCGCTTCCCGTAGGAACCGCCATCGCTCAATCATGGAATCTTGAATACGCTCAGACCTGCGGCGATATTGTTGGCGCCGAGATGGAAATCTTCGACGTGCATCTGTGGCTTGCACCCTCGCTTAACATCCACCGCAGTATTTTGTGCGGGCGCAATTTCGAGTACTTTAGCGAAGATCCGCTGATCAGCGGCAAAATGGCGGCCGCACTTACGCGTGGCGTTCAAGCCCATGTGGGGCGCGGCGCAACGATGAAGCATTACGCAGCCAACAATCAGGAATCCAACAGATATTTCAACAACAGTCAGGTAAGTGAGCGTGCTCTGCGCGAGGTTTACCTAAAGGGCTTCCAAATATGCGTGCGCGAGAGCAATCCGTTGGCAATGATGACGTCGTATAACCTGCTCAACGGTACGCACACCTCGGAAAGCCGCAATCTTGTAGAAAACTTCCTGCGAGGCGAATGCAAATTTGACGGCATTGTGATGACCGACTGGGTACTCGATATGGACAATTTGGGATCACGCTACGAAGTAGCACGCGCCAGCCGCGTAGCTGCGGCTGGCGGCGACCTGTTCATGCCCGGCAGTCAGGCCGATTACGATGACATATTGGCGGCCCTTAACGCGGGCTCGCTCAGCCGCGAACAGCTGGAAATAAACGCGAGCCGCGTGTGGCGCATGTGCCAGCGGCTTAACGGATAGGAACGCCGCCGCACGACGCGCGCAGCGTTTTACCTGTTAGTTGCGGCAGGAGCAAAGAGCGTGTTGTAAACCGTCGGCGCCATAAGCACGCGACCCGTTCCGCGATACACGTTCACCAAGCCTTCGCCCGACGCGGCGGAGCCAATGAGCGTCTTGCTTGAGCGCTCGACCGTGAAGTTAAGCGAGCTGCTCCAGGCCAAAGCCATGTTGCCATCGATCTTCAAGGTATCGTTATTGAGGTCGATGGTGATAAGCTCCTCCTGCGGGCACGGCGACTCAAGGCACGCGATACCCTGACCCGCCAACGCCAAGTTGAACAGGCCTTCGCCGCCGGCAATAGCCGACGACGCATTCGAGCGCATAACCACCTGATGTTGCAGCGACGATTCGCAAGCTAAGAACAAGCCGTCGTCAAGAACAACCGAGCCACCCCATTGTCCCACGTCAACAAGGAGAATGTACTTGAACGTGGGCTCAAGCACCAGCATGCCGTTGCCGTGGTATTCGGGCTTGATGGCGCTTTCTTTGGTGACGGCACCACGAATGGCCTTGCCGAACAAATCGCCAACGCCCTTAACGCCAGTGTTGGCTTCAACGTTGCCGACGGCCCACTGCATTGCGCCCGCTTGAATGGTTACCGGCGATGCAGCCAGATTGCAAACGACCTGACGGCGACGCACGTTCATCTGCGACGAGAACCATGCCTGTTGAGCGGTGCTCATGTTCGCCGACAAATCGCGCTTCCACTGAATCACCGAAAAAGCCCCCATCTGGGCAATTACGTCAACGTCGTCATTTTGGAAAAAGTTGTAAATCTGATACATGGAAGCTCCCTTTCTTTGGTGCCTTTACCTGTCGGTTTGGCGCCGTTGCCTGTCGGCTTGGTGCCGTTGCCTGTTGAACAGCTGCTTTGCGGCTTTGTCTGCAAGCTGTTTCGACTCGTGCAGCTTCATCTGCCAACTGCTTTGATTCGCCGTTGACCACGTTGCGCTCGCTTAGCTGTTCTGGCTTTCGCTTGCTAGCTGCCTAGCCTATTGTACCAGCGTACCAACAGGTTTTTGCAATGTGTTAACGCAAGCGCAAACACCGTTGCACACCAATCGCGATACGACAATACAGACCGAGCGCTTACTAACCTGCACAGCCACATAAACGTATTATTTTGCTTTCAATTTGCCTTACAATAAGTGAGTCCTTAACGGAAGGCATCTGATGGCGCTTTTCTTCGCATCTCCAACCGAATCCCAACAAATCGCGCTCAAACCGCGCACCGTTATTCTTCACCTTGTCGACGAAAAGTCGACTTCTGACAAACCGCCGGCTTACAGCGATACTCGCAAGATTGAGGTTCCCGTACCCAAATGGCACGGTGGATTCTTGTTGGAATCGCGGCGACTCCGTGGCGCCTATAAAACGGCTTTTCAGCAAGCTGTTGAAGAAAAATTCCAGAACGTGTTGCTTGCAACGAATGTTCCCGAAGCATCACGCTTTCCACGCGACAAAATTCTGACAACCGCCTTTGAGGAAGCGCGAGCCGCTGCAGAAGAGTATGCGATTGATGTCTACTTGTCGCTGAGCAAATCGGACGTTGCTGCGATTAAGGGCGACAGCACGAGCCTGCTTGATAGCTATCTCAACGTGCATTATCGACCCCACCTGGACTCAAGCGCAGCGCCAAGCTATGCGCCCCAAATCGGAATGCCCTACTCAGATGGCTATTTTGAAGAGGCAGGCGATTATTCTTACACGGGGCAACTCGTCTATGAAGAGAGCGAGCTTGACTTAGGCCCCGAACGAAGCATGGGGCCAAATCTGGATTTGCACTTAGGTTCAGGACCGGCCCTGGACTTCGAGCAAGATTCGGATCGCGAACAGGATTTAGATCGCGAAGCACAAGAATACGGGTCAGCGCCGTCGTTTTCAGCGCCGTCATCCTTCGAACAGTCGCAGGCAGCGCCATCGTATTCAGCGCCGTCGCCTTCGGCGCCGTCGCCTTCGGCGCCATCCTTCAGCGAACCGTCGTTTTCTGC
>JAZQAV010000061.1:0-29222 GCA_045545435.1 Eggerthellaceae bacterium
ATCCCATGTTTTTGACTGCTTCGAATTCCTCTTTCCTTGAGTGCTTTCCCATAAGGTAGTACATAAATATTTGGAGCGTTTGTTTGCTATTCAGCGGCTTTTTTGTGACCTTCATATCCCAAATAGTATCAGCGGTTAGAAAATCGCCATCACCAACATGAACGAGATCGGTGTATCCGCCCTCAAAAGTTGGTCCATCAAACGTCATGGGGCCATAGAGGCCGAAAAAAGATAGGCTTCGGTTAACCATTAATCTTATGTTCGCAATAGCGTTAGCATCGGCTTCTATAAGATCGATTGGTTTGTAGTATGCTGGACCAACTCGATAGCAGACGTCGAAGCCGCATAGTTTGCATGCGTTCACTATTGATTCGTCATCAAGGCCCTTGATATCTGACGCTAGTTTTTTGGCCACATCGTATATTTCTTCGTGGCTTTTTAAAGCAAGGCAACCGGCCCCGATTAAAGATATTTTAAAAGCTTTTTCAGCAGGCGTGCCTAGCATAAACCTTGTAAGGTAATCGACGGCTAAACCTGTTAAACCGGCATGAAAATCTGTTGGCCGAAGCTCCTCCTCGCCGGCGCCCAGAATTGTTCTGGAGAACATTTTCGGATGGACGTACCCTCCGCGTGGCTGCTTAATTTCCTGGATTCTGTTAGTGACCGATGCCATGGTGCTACCTTTTATGACTATGCCTTGACGGGTAGATTTAATTAAATTACAAAATACCATTCATCACAATAGAGGCCGCAGCGTCTTGCCTTGTTTGGCTTGCTGTTTGGGCGCCTGCTCTTTTTTGTTCCTCAGGATACTTCGAAAAAACACTCACATCGTTGCTAACCGCGGGCATTTCTGCTTAAGATTTAATACCAGACTGTTCGCTATCGTATCGAAACTGTGTGCTTCCACACGGAAGGGCTCCCGTTCGCTTGAAGCCGTGCGAATGCCCCTCCATCTTTTTTTTGTTGGCAGTTATCGTGGATGAACTTTTCGTAAGCGCTTATTGGGTGACAGGGCTGCACCCTTGTTGCTTGGGAGGCGCTCGGTAGCTGCGTATAGGTTGCAAATGTTTGGCAGCCGTGCCTTTGCTGTTCGCAAGTGCTTGGCGGCTGGCTCTAGCTATGCGCAAACGCTCCTCCTGCACTTTTCCCGCTCAAACCCCAATGCGGCATGTCGCATTGGGGTGGCAAGCCAGCGCCCAGATGATAGTGAAGCTTTCACGTATCCCAAGAATATGAGAGAATACATGAGTTACATGAAGCTAACCATGAGAGGAGCAGCGCCATGGCGAAGCGCGTTAAATATCTTGTTCAGATAGTTCCGCATCTGGAGGAGCGCTTTGGTGGCGACAAGGCTCAAGCGATTATGCAGAAGGCGCTAACACGCTATGACGAGTTGCTTAAGGAAAACTACGACGAGCCCAAGGCGTATCATATGCACACGCACGAGCGGATTTACCCCGCAATTGCGGTGTTTGATGCCATGCTTGCCGAGGGCATCGAGCGTGAAGAGACGGCAGCCTTCCTGGTGGGTTACTACGTATGGCGTGCCGGCAGCATGGCGCGCCTGGTGAAGGCGCTGTTCAAGGTCCCGGGGCTCTACAAAGTTGCCCCGAAGGTGTTCTCCAGCCTGACGAAGAAGAGCTTTGGCCCGCAGGCGGGTTTTGCCTCTGAGGGCGAATACCTAACGGAGAACGAGGTGGGGTTTAACATGGTGGGGTGCCCCTACAAGGACAAATGCGTGAAGTATGGATGCCCCGAGATTGTGCGCGGGTTCTGCGACGCCGACGACGTGTGCTACGGCGATATGCATCCCAAAATCGTGTGGGGCCGCACCAAGACTCTGGGCTATGGATTTGATTGCTGCGACTTCAAGATCCGGGTTAAAGAGGGCTAGGGGATTTGGGAGGGTTTGCGAGCCTGGCGCGGGTCCGCGCTTGAGAAGGCGCGCGGGTGAGACGTGAATTGGCAGGCTTTTTGAAAAAAGCCTGCTTGATACTCCGCAACAGATTCTTACAAAGGTACAGATTGATAGGCGTAAGCACCTTTACAACGACTTTTTAGATAGTTTCTAAGTCCCGTGTCGGTAGCATACACATAGCATCCCTTCATGCCGCGCGTCATCAAGGTACGGTACGTGTTTTTAATAATCTCGTCAGCGAGTTTGAGTGCTCGATTGGGGTCGTCTTTCAACATGGATTTTAGGCCGCGAACTGATTGGTCACTGCTCGCCCTTTTCGTAAAATCTGTAACTAGCTCTCCGTTTTCATAACGAAGGTCATCGCCAATGATTACGCCAACATATTCAAATTCGAGGCCTTGAGTGGTATGTATGCAACCTGCTTCATTGATAGAGGTGGGGCTAATCGCAAATGCTTCTCCACCGTCTAGGTTCCAGCTAATTTCGAAATCGCCGATAACGATTTCATGGGCATCTGTGTTGGAGCGGCCAGCTTTAGGCCAATTCCAGCAATAACCGGCCAATATTCTCGATTTGTTGGACCCCTCGTTTCGTTCGATTACCAAATCCCTCATCTCTTGCGGGGAATCGAGAACGAGGAATTCGTAGTTGATACCTTCCAAGTTATAGTTGGCTGTTTCTCGTATTTCAAGAACATCATCAAGCCAAGCCAGATAGCCATCTGAGCCATTGCAGCGGAATTGGGAAGAAAGCTCTTCTTCGAACACTTTCGCCCCGTTTACGGCTGCCCAATGCTTAATTTCGTTAACGCTTCCAATATCGTTAACGGTTACACGCTGTTCTTCATCGATGAAGAACGCGCTGAGCCTTGCGGCGTTAATGATTTCGTGAATTTGGTTGACGCCCTGATTGCCGTAAAGACCAGACTTCTCGTTAAGGCGGTGTGCTTCGTCTGCCAAAATAACGCCTACTGCATTCTTCGGGGTGTCTACGTAGGCGCCAGAGCCTTTGAACATATTGTCGATGCTACTTTTAGTTCTATGGCCCTTTAATTTCTTTGTATAAACCGTACGAGGTGCGCTGTTTTTTGAGCAGTACTGCGCAAAGACCCCTTCTTGAGTAAGCCGCGCAAGTAAGTTTATGGCAATAACAGTCTTTCCTGTTCCGGGGCCACCTTTAGCGATTAGTACACGTTTCGTGCCATCTTTTTCGCATTCACGAGAGAGCTCCATTATTCTTTCGAATACGACTTTCTGATCGTCTATCAGATTGAATTCGGGGTTGCTTTCAAGCATGCCAACGATTGCATCTTGCAGGCTTTTTGACGGTTTTATTCGACCGTTGTCGATTTCGTAAATGATCTCGCCGTTATCCCCTTCTGTAACGGCGCGCTTAATATAATCACGCAGCTTTTTTACATCGCCCTTGGTGAAAGCGGGAGCATCTTCCAAATACGTTTCGTATATTGGGTCATCTAAGGGGTCGTTTTCAATTCTCATGTAGTTGTGCAGATAGGTGCATGGCCAAAGCTGCACATCTTCAATCTGGGCATACTCGTTGTAATCGCGAATCATCTCTGCGTAACTCCACGCCTGGTAGGATGGGTGGACTACACGTCTGTTCGCGCCTCCGGTAAACGTCTCAACAAGGGCATCTAGGCCGTCTATCTTTTTAAGCTTTTGCCATTGCTTAAGCTCAATGATTACTACGTTCGATTTGTCGCGCTTATCGTAGCCCGACACAAGAAAGTCGACTCGTTTTGCAGTATTGGGGAGGTTGTATTCGATAGCCACGCCTGAATTATCAGGTATTGCGCTGTCGTTGAGCACCTTGTACATGTATTCGAGCGAGTTTACCCATGAATTGAATTCTGCGTCTCCAGTTTTGCGATGCATTTTTTCGAGTATGTTGTCGCGGATGCTGTAGGCGATTGTGTCCTCTTCAACTTCGGTCATGAAGTCGCTTTTGTTTCCGCTGTAAATAATCATGATTCAAGCTCCGTATATTTTTTCGAAATGCCAAACGCTACTTCTTTTGGATATTTACGTGCATTTTTATCGATCTTGGTGTTGACGGCCTCGGCTAAATCAACGCCAATTGCATCTGCGAAGTAAATGCAATAGATTGCGATGTCGGCGAGTTCGTCGGCCATGAGATCTTGCTTTTCGGCTACCTCAAGATCATTTCCTGACCACTGGAACGTCTCGAGTAGTTCGCTTGCTTCAAGATTGATTGATATGGCCAAATCTTTTGGATTGTGGAATTGCTCCCAGTTTCGCTCATTGCGAAACTGCATAGCCTTTTTCGCTGCAGTTTCAAATTCCATAGCTTGAATCAGCTCACTTTTCAAAAATCACCTGCATGGTAGCCAAGTGTTTCATTTTTTGGGATGTTAACTTTTAATTATAATCATACTTTATACAAGAGAAACGATATGCTTTGACAAGGCATTGCTTTTGGCCTTTGGTCATGCTCTTTAGCTTGGTCCGCCTAAGAACGATTGGCATCAGTTATGTTTAAACCAGCCAAAGGAACCACCCCATCAGAACAGGTACACAGGCGACATAGGTGATTTCAGCAAGCTCGGATTGCTCCGTGCGCTGCAGGCTGCCGCTTTCTCAATTGGCCTCAACTGGTACCTAACGCCGGATGAGTCGTACAACGGCGACGGCCGGCACGTGAATTACCTGCACCAACACGAATACCGCGATTGCGACCAGGCCCTTTGGCTAGACCTGCAAGCAATCGTTGATGCTGCTTCGCGCTGCTATAATCATTGCTAGAGCACGTTTCGACCATCACCAACGATGGGAGAAAGCCATGCGCAGTAAGCTCGTCGAAATGCTCCACCTTAACCTTGAGCCGGTGGGCATCTACTTCGGAAATACCGAAGCAAAGTGCGATACAACCGCGGAGCCCGGAAAGCGCAACTGTGTCGTGCCGTTTTTGCTTGCCGCCGCCCGCGGCAAGGTCATAGGCTTCACGGATGAAGGCTGCACCTGCCCCGGAGGCACCGTGGGCCTGTGCTTCGGCGACGGCTTCACTCGCAAGAGCCCCAACATCCACAAGATGCTCTCGCAGGGCTTGGGTGATGCCGCGCCCCAGCAAGCGCCGCCCATGGTGAAGGAGGGCGAGCGGTTCTTCTGCGATGCGGAGACCGCCCTCGCGTGGCGCAACGCCATGCCGTTCTCAGAGATTGGCTTCCCGCGCGTTGTTTTTGCGCCGGAGAGTCGCTGGGGCGAAATTGGCGATCCTCACCTGGTGCTGGTGTTTGCGGACGCCGACCGAATCTCGGCTCTTGTTACCATGCTGGGCTTCCACAACGGGCGCGCTATAAACACCATAGTGCCCTATGGCGCCGCCTGCCATTCCATTCTTTTCGCCGCGCAGCAGATGGATTCAGACGATCCCATGGCTGTCATGGGTCTGTTTGACATCTCGCAGCGAAGCAAGGCCATTGCGAATTACCTATCGCTCACGATGCCGCGCGTGCTTTGGGAAAATATGCAGTGTGACCTGGACAAAAGCTGCCTTACCACTCACTCGTGGAAGAAGATCGAGGAGCGTCTTTAGGGGCGCGAAAGGCGGGCGTGCCATGGCGTTTAAGGCGCGACCGCGCATCTAAGTTCGCGAGGACAGCATGCAAAAAGAACTCTTAAACATGACGCTGGAAGAGCTGTGGGAGCTGTTTCCCATATTGCTCGTGGCGCCCAAGGCCACCTGGCGCCAGCAGTATGCCCAGATCAAGGCCAGCCTTTCCAGCCTGCTGTCAAATTATGGCGTATACCGCATCAGCCACATTGGCAGCACCGCCGTTGACGGCATATGGGCGAAGGACATCGTCGACGTGTTGGTGGAACTTTCTGCGCCCGCCGATCTTGCGAACGCGGCAAAAGCGCTGGAAAACGCGGGTTTCATCGTGATGTCAAACGACGGGGAGCGCATTTCGCTCAACCTTGGCTACACCCCAGATGGCTTTGCCGAAAAGGTGTACCACATCCACCTGCGCCGCGCCGGCGACAACGACGAGCTGTACTTCCGCGACTACCTTAACGCGCATCCCCAAATCGCCAAGGAATACGAGGCGCTGAAGCTGCGTCTGTGGAACGAGTTCCCGCACAACCGCGACGCATACACCGCGGGTAAGAGCGCGTTTGTGAGGGACGCCACCGCGAAAGCGCGGGAGGAGTTTGCGGGGCGGTATTAGTGGCGGGCGTAACGCGCGGGGCGCTCGATACTAACAACGCCATGCCGTTCCCGAACGTAGACTTTCCGCGTGTTGTGTTTGCGCCGTAAAGCCGCTGGGAAGAAATTGGTACACCCGACGTGACGCTGGTGTTTGCCAACGCCGATCAAGTGGCCGCGCTGATATTCTTGTTTAAGCTTCTCAAATGTAATACAATGAATATGCATTGCAATTACAAAGGAGGCTTCCTGTGGCGAAAACCGCAACAATCAATATGCGCGTTAATCCGGAGGTTAAGTCCAACGCCGAGTCCATTTTTGCAAGCTTGGGCATGACGCTCACCGAGGCAATTAACATTTTTCTGTACAAGTCGGTTATGGAGGGCGGATTGCCTTTCGATGTGCGCCAATCGCGCTACAATGCCGAAACCGAAGCTGCCATGCGCGAAGCACGGGATATCATGAGCGGCAAAATAGAAGCAGATTCCTATGATTCTGCTGCCGCAATGTTTGCGGCGCTCGATAAATAGGGACGCTATGGCTTAAAAGCTCGTTTTTCACGTCGCAATTCAAGAAGGACTACAAGAGAGCAAAGAAGCGTGGTCTGGACATAAGCGAGCTCCAAGTGGTGCTCGACAAGTTATGTGCGGAAGAGCCGCTCGAAGAACGTTATCGCAATCATGCGCTTATGGGAAGCTATATTGGTTTTCGTGAATGTCACATTCGCCCTGATTGGTTGCTGATATACGCAGTTGATCAGGGCAGACTGATACTTACTTCGTCGCGAACTGGTACACATGCCGATTTGTTCGACGAGTAGATAGAGTTTCGCCAGGCTTCAACGAAGCAGTACATCGTGCAATTCTGTGCACCGAATAAAGCGTAACCTAGACGGCAGGATGTCATAAGAGCCCGCTACAGTGTATTTAATAGTATCCTGAAAATGGTATAAACATGGTACAATACGACCATTATTAGAGCGAAAGGATACGTCATGCCTATTTGCGTGCCTATAAAGGACATGAAGGACACCGCCAAATTCGCCCGACTGGTGGAAGAAGCAAACGGCCCTGTTACCGTTACCAAGAATGGCTACGATGCGTTCGTGGTGATGCGCAGCGCCGATTACGATCGCCTGGTAAACAGGGACGAGGAAGCGGCTAAGCAAAAACTGCTTGACCGTATTGCTATTGCCGAACAGGAAATTGCTGAAGGCAAGTTCGTCGATTACGATGCCTCCATGAAGCAGCTAAGGGCAAAGTATGGCCTATAAGCGCGTCATCCTTAGTTCTGCTGAGAGCGAGCGGAATGAAATCACCAAGTATCTTTTCGGCGTTTCGGGTCGTACGGCAGTCGCATCGTTTTTAGACTCGCTTGACCAGGAAGTGGACCTGGTAACCAGTATGCCAACGATATATGCTCTTTCGCGTATCGGCGATTTGGCTGCAAAAGGGTATCGTGTGGCCTTCTTCGGGAGCTACGCTATGCTTTATCGCTTTGAGAAGGATACTGTTTACATCGCACACGTGTTCCATCAGCGGCAAGATTACGCGCATCTTGTCTAAAGCCGGCTGGTTTGCATGCTAGAGGTCCGTCCGAATGGCTCGCCGCGCTGCAAGCGCGACAAGGGGTCACAAGGGCGGACCTTTTTGGTTTGACGAGCTGCTGCTTTTTGCCTCATGTAACGGGCTTCTTTCAGTCTTTCGCGGCTGCATCCGATTAGCGCTATACTTTTAGCAGTGGTGCTCGTGCGAAAGGCGCCTTATGGATGCAATCGATTACAACATCGAAGCGGGCGATACCATTCGCTACTATAACGAACGGGCCGAAGAGTTTGCACAGAACACGGCCGAGGCTTGCCCGACGGAATCGCTGCGCGCGTTCACGGATTTGCTGCCCGATGATGGACTGGTGCTCGACTGGGGCTGCGGAACCGGACGCGACTCGCGCGTTTTGCTTAACCAGGGTTTCCTGGTGGTTTCTACTGACGCTTCCCAAACCATGTGCAATCTTGCGCACGATTTGTTTCGCGTGCGTGCTAATTGTGAGACGTTTGGCGAGCTTAACGCGGTGTGCAAGTACGATGGCATTTGGGCGTGCGCGTCGTTGTTACATGTGAAACTCACGCGTTTGCCCATTCTGCTGCAAAAGGCTCACAAAGCGCTTAAGCCCAAAGGCGTGTTGTACGCCTCGTTTAAACTGGGCAACTTTCAGGGAATGCGTGACGGGCGCTGGTACACCGATTTGGATGAGCCGCTGCTGAAACAGCTGGTGAGCCCTTTGTTCGATATCGAGCGTGTGTGGGTGAGTAACGACGTGCGTCCTGCTTGCGCGCACGAGCAATGGCTCAACTGCTTGTTGCGTAAGCGCATGTAGGGCGTTGCGCGAGACGCAATCCCGCCCACATTCCGCTAAATTGCATCGTTGCGTTCTTCGATAAAAACGCCTAACTTTAAAGGCGGCTAACAAATAACTGCATCCGTGCAACTCGACCGGCGAACGCTAACGTCGGCCTCCGCGCTGCATTGCCGCGGCGCGGCGCGCGGCGCGACCGGCAAACGCAACAAACCAATAAAGGCGGTTGACGTGCAAAAACGACCTTTCAAACCCGTCGAGGGCGTCTCCAATATCGAGCTGTTCTACGACCTTATCTTCGTCTATTGCATCAGCGTGCTTACGTCGTTGTGCCACCACGTGCACGGTGACTTCCTTGACCTGGGTACCTGGGGCATTTTCATGTTTTCGTACCTGGTGGTGCTGCAGGTGTGGTTTTACACCACGTTGCTGATGAATCGATACGGCGACCGTTCGGCTTCCGACAACGTGTGCCTGTTTGCCAATATGCTGCTGCTGTACTTTTTGGCCAGTGGCATTCAAGCCGAGTGGGCCAACTCGGTGTTCACGTTTAACGTTGCGTGGGCGCTTATCTTGGTGAATCTACTGGTTCACTGGACCATGAAGCTGGTGCGCTACAACAATCTGGACGCGGACGATCGCAAGCTCATTCGCTATAACATGATCGTGTTGGCCCTGCAGCTTGTTATTGTGCTGGTTGCCGCGTTTTCGTCAACCGGCGTCAGCGAGGTTGCCTCGTGGATCGCGCTGGTAGTGGGCATCGCGGCGTGGCGCCAGCCCCGCGTGTACGCCGCCAAGCCGTCGCGCTTCTCGCATTTGGCCGAGCGCTGCAGCCTGCTTACCATTATTGCCTTCGGCGAAATGGTTGTGGCCATCTCGGCTTACATGACCGATTTCTCATCGCTGATTTACCCCGTGCTGGTGTTTGCGCTGGTGGTGGGACTGTTTCTTATTTACATTTATGAGCACGATAACATGGTTGACCACCACAAGCACACCGATGGTATGGGCTATATGACCATTGCAGCGTGGATCATTTTGATTATCGGCAACGTTACAGTGGCGCTTGAGTACATGCCCATGCCCGAAATTGCGTTTGTGCCCAAGAGCGTTTACCTGACGGCCGGGCTTGTGTTGTACCTGCTCACGTCGTTTTTGCTGGTGCGCTACAACAAGCCGCAGTTCCACTATTCGATGGCGTACGTTGCTGGGCGTTTGGGAACGTGCCTGTTCATTGTGGTGGTGGCGCTGGTTACGAACTTTAGTCCGCTGGTTAACTTGGTGTTTGATACGGTGGCTGTTTACTTCGCGCTGTGGCACGAGTGGCTGCTGTACCACGGGCGTATGAACGTGATTGCGTTTGGGCGCTCGCTGGGGATGACCGAAGAAGACATGCTTGAAGCGGGTTATACCTTCGAGACGCGCGAGGGTAGGCGAGCGATTCGCCAAGCCGTGCGCGACGCCCGCGAAAGCGACGCCAGCAGTGGCGCCGGCAGCAGCGCTGGCGACATCGCAGGGGGCGGTGGCGCAGGTGGCGTAGGTAACAGCGGTAGCGCAGGGGGCAGTGGCGCAGGTGGCAGCGGTGGCGACGGCGGTAGCGCTGGCGACTAGACCGCGCGCGGACGCAAATCTCCGGTTGTGACCCCTTTGGAGGCTCGCGCGGGACGCAAAACTCCAGTTGTGACCCCTTTGGCAATTCGTCCAGGACGCAAATCTCCAGTTGTGACCTGTTTACAGCTCCAGTCTTCTTCGCCAATCTGCAAAACGCCTGGTCAAGGGATTGTCCTGCATTTAAGGTTTTGCGTATTCGCGTGGAAGCCAACTTAAAACGGGTCACAACTGGCAATTTGCGTCCGCGGCGCACCGACGTTCAGGTCAGAACTGGCATTTTGCGTCTCGATCGATCAAGTATTTGGGTCACAACTGGAGGTTCTGGTCCCGCCAGCATCAATGATGTTGCGGGCTGTACGAAAATGTCGATTCTGAGACGTATTGCGTTTGGACTATGTACAAAAAGTACGATTCTGAGACAAGTAGAACCGTCTGTGCTATTTGCTATTTATGAAAGCCCAGTTCAGGAACGTACGATCTTATTGCGGCCCTCGCAACGCGCCCATTAAGTACCCATTTTTATCTCAGAATCGGCGTTTTCGTACAGATTTTATCTAGGCCGCATCTCAGAATCGGCATTTTCGTACATATTACGTTTTCGCCGAGCGGTTTCTCTTTATTGTTGCGGTGGATAGGGCGGCTGCGGGTAAGGTGAGCGCTCTTGCGGCTGCGTTACCTGCGGATATGCTTGTGGCTGCTGCGGGTAAGCCGCTTGCTGCTGCGCCTGCGGGTACGCCACCTGCGGGTACGCCGCTTGCTGCTGCGCCTGCGGATACGCCACCTGCGGGTAAGCCGCTTGCTGCGGGTACGCGCCCTGTGGCTGCGGCGGATACCCCACAGGAGCTGCGCCACCTTTGCGCTGCTGCTTGCGGGCCTTCTTCGCGTACCACTTCTGGTTCCACTTCGCCGTGCCGTCACTCGTCGCGGCAAACCAGTTCAGCCGCGTGCCCAGCAGCAAAATCACAACCGCATACACCAGGTCGATCGCGATAACAATCACCATCGACAGCACGTCGATTTCGCTGGTACTGGCTTCGAGTCCCAGGCCGCTCATGAAAAACGCGATCATGTTGTTGACGATATGGATGGCGCTGGTCGCTTCAAGCCCGCGCGACTTCCACACAATTACGCCCCACACCAGGCCATTTATGAAAATGGTTATCACGCCGATAAGGTTGTAGGGGTGCCCGGCGGCAAAAATGATGGCGGAAACAATAATGGCCACCACCGGCAGCTTGGTCCACGCGCCCACGGTTTGCAGGATGAAGCCGCGAAAAATGTACTCCTCGGCCAGGCTTTGCATCGGAATGAAAATCAGGCACATGATGGCGCCCACGATGGTGAACCGGTTGGGGCCGTACTCGATCACGGGGTCGAGCGCGAACTCAATAACGTACGAAATCACGTATACGATCAATGCGATACCCAGGCATTTTAGGAACAGTGACCAGTTCCAGCCGCCGCGCGAGGACGAAAGGGACGAGAACGGTCGGTCGCGCACGATCAGCAGCGCCAGCGCGAGGGCGGGGAGCATCACCGCGATGGCGCCCAGTTCGGCCAACGCGCCGGGGCCGGTGTAAGGATTCATGTCTTCGTAGCCCACCCCAATTTTGTCTATGAAATTGGGATCTCCCGAGAGAGACGTTGCCACAAGCATCGTGAATATTTGCAGGAGCAGCATGAAGATGAATCCCAGCAGCAACACAAGCAGCGGTTTGAACCACCTATACGATGCGAAGTCGCGCGGATGCTTGGCGTAGTCGTACGCGCGCGGAGATTGGGCTGCGACTCCGTAGGGCGTTGCAGATGCCGAAGGGGTTGCGGGTGCGTATGGCGCCGCAGGCGTTTGTCCAATCGGGGTTGCGTACGGTACCCCGCCTGCCGGTGGCGCGTACGGTGCCGCAGGCTTTCGGGCGCTTGTTTGTTGCGCGTAATCGTTAGCTGGGTATCTGTTTGATTGCACGATAGGTCACTAGGCCTTTCGGAAAAATTTCGCTGGTTTTAACGTTGATGAGAACGCTCATATAAACAGCGATTCGTCCAAGATACAGCATATTTTACAAGTAAATTCGGCCGCGAGCGCACTGTCTTGCCGTTGATTTGCCCTATCAAGTACTCGCACTTCTCCAAAACGCCGCCTCTCGGTGAAGCGCTTGCACTTCACCGACGCATTCGCACTCGTTCTTGTGTTATTTAATATGTATTTGGTACAGTATTTATAGCGACTATACATTGCGTCTTTAACCAGACTGTTCTTGAAAGCGGGCGAAAAGAAAATGGCCACTGCGAAATCGGCTAACGCAAAAGCTTCTGCTGCAACGGCATCCGCTGCGAAATCGGCTGGCGCGAAAACGTGCTCTACTGTAACCATTACTGAAAACTGCCCCTGTTTAAACCCCTGTCCGGCCGATGCGATGTTCCGGCTTTTTGGCGGCAAGTGGAAAATCAAAATACTGTGCACCCTGCATTACAACGAGCAGCTTCGCTATAGCGATATCAAGCGCATGGTTACGGGCATCAGCCCCACGATGCTCGCAAATTCGTTGCGCGAGCTCGAAGAAAGCGGCTTAGTTGTGCGCACGATCCAGGACACCATGCCCGTGCGCGTGAGCTACGCCTTGAGCGAATCGGCGAAGAGCCTTATTCCCATCTTGGACACGTTGCGCGATTGGGTTGTAGCTCACGAACCAGGTTTGTACAACGAGGTGTAGTGTAGGTACGCTATTCCGTACCTAGTACAAATCCGCGAAACTAAATACGAATCTCAAGACCACGTCCACTATTTCTGCGTTATTGCAATGTTCGTTCGCTCCCTCCAAAATAGTAAGTACATTTATTGTAGCGTCTACAAAAGAGGGAGGAAGTATGACGAACTCAGGTGTCACAAGGAGGTCGTTTTTGAAAACGACAGGAGCCCTGGGCGCCGTGGCAGCCGCGAGTAGCGGCATAGCTGCTCGCGAATCGTTGTTCGGCGAAGTTGTTCCCCAGGCGTTAGCGGAAGAAAACGAATCCATCGCTTGGAGCCAGTGCCACGTAAACTGCGGTGGCAACTGCATTTTCCAATGGCACGTGAAAGACGGCAAAGTGCTCTACATGGAGCCCGATACCCAAACGGACGTCGATCTTCAGTCGCGCCCCTGCCTGCGCGGCCGCTCGATGCGCAAATGGCTGAACCATCCCGATCGTCTGCTGTACCCCATGAAGCGCGTGGGTGCGCGCGGCGAGGGCAAGTTCGAGCGCATCAGCTGGGACGAAGCCATCCAAATCATCCACGACAACCTCGACCATATCATCAAAACCTACGGCAACGGTGCCATCCATCTGGTGTACGCCACCGCAGCCTACTCGTCTATGAGCCACGTTTCCAAGCGCCTGCTGAATGTGTTGGGCGGCTACCTGCCGCGTCACTACGACTATTCGGCCAACATGATCTTGGGCGCCATGCCCTACATGTACGGCAAGCAGTTCTCGCCCTATGACGACAAGCACTGCACGTCGTTCACCGAGGTGGAAGAAAACTCCGACTACGTGGTTATGTTTGGCAACAGCCCTGCTGAAACGCGCATGGGCGGCGCAAACGTGGTGTGGGATTTCGCGCGTTTGCGCGAAGCCGTGAAGGCGCGCGGCGGCAAAATCGTGAACATCGACTACCGCTTGAACGAAACCTCTTCGGGCCACTCGGAAGAATGGCTGCCCATTCGCACCGGCACCGATGCCGCGCTGGTGGCCGCCATCGCCCACGAATGGATAGTAAACAACCAGGTAGACAAGGAATACCTGGACAAATATTGCGTGGGCTACGACGAGGACACTATGCCCGAGTCGGCCAAGGGCAAGCACCGCTCGTACAAAGACTACATCATGGGTACCGGTTACGACATGGTGGAGAAAACCCCCGAATGGGCGGCTGCGATAACCCAAATTCCCGCTGCGAAAATTCGCGAGCTGGCAAGCGAAATTGCCAACGCCAAAGCGCCGGCCATCTTCCAGGGCTGGGGTCCGCAGCGCCACACCAACGGCGAGGAAACCTGCCGCGCCATCTGCGTGCTTCCTAACCTTATCGGCAAAATTGGCTTGCCGGGCACGTCAACCGGCCAGCGCGAAGCCGAGCCGGGTACGTCGCTGGTTAAAGGCATTCCCGCTGGTACCAACGGTGTGAAAGCTACCATTCCTGCCTACATGTGGCCCAATGGCATCGATCACGGCTCCAAGATGACCGCTACCAACGCGGGCATCAAAGGCGCCGACGCCCTTGACAGCGACATCAAGTGCATCTGGAATTACGCTGGCAACTGTCTCACCAACCAGCACGGCGACATCAACGCCACCCACAAGTTGCTGGTTGACGAAAGCAAGTGCGAGTTCATTTTGGTGTGGGACACGGTTATGACCGACTCCGCCAAGTACGCCGACCTGCTGCTGCCCGACGCGCTGCCCTCCGAGCAGCTGAACATGCAAACGCAGGGCTACACCGAGTGGTACACGGGCGTCACCGTTGGCGGACCCGCACAAGAGCCGCCGGGGGAGTGCCGTCTTGCCTACGACGTGTGCGCCGACATTGCCGAAAGTTTCGGCAAGCGCGAAGAATTCACCGCGGGTCGCACGCACGACGAGTGGATTGAGTACCTGTACAACCAGGGCCGCGAAAAGTACCCCGACATGCCCACGTGGGAGCAAATCCTTAAGCAGGGCGTTTACAAGAAGCGCCTGGCGCCGGTGGTGGGCCTGAAGAGCTATCGCGATGACCCCGTTGCCAATGCCCTCCAAACGCCTTCTGGCAAGATCGAGATTTACTCCGAGACGCTTGCCAACCTCAATGAAACCTGGGAACTCGATGATGACCAGGAAATATACCCGCTGCCCATATTCCACGGTGGCTTCCAGGGGTATGGCGAGGTGACCGACGAGTTCCCGCTGTATCTTTCCGGCTGGCATCATAAGTCGCGCACGCACTCATCCTTTGGCTTCATCGAGGAGCTTGAACAGGCGGCCCGTCAACAGCTGTGGATTAATCCCGCCGATGCAAAACCGCGCGGCATTGTTTCCGGCGACATCGTTTCGGTGAAAAGCCCGGCAGGCGAGGTGCGCATTGAGGCGCGCGTCACGAACCGCATTATTCCTGGCACGGTGGGCATGCCGCAAGGCGCGTGGCATAAGGCCGACATGAACGGCGACAAAATCGATCACGGCGCGTGCATCAACACGCTTACCACCTATAAGCCCACGCCTTTGGCCAAGGGCAACGGTCCGGCGCACTCCATCATCGCGCAAGTGACCAAGGCGTAAGGGAGGAGGCAAACATGACGCAATATGCATTCTTCTTCGATAGCACGCGCTGCACGGGTTGCAAAACCTGCGAGCTCGCGTGCAAAGACTACAAGAACCTGGATCAGACGGTTGCCTATCGCAAGGTTTACGACTACGAAGGCGGCGCTTGGGATGTTGCTTCGGATGGCACCTGCACTACCACCGCGTACGTGTACCACGTATCCATGTCGTGCAACCATTGCGACAATCCCGCGTGCGTAAAGGTGTGTCCCACGGGAGCTATGCACAAAGACGAGAAAACCGGGCTTGTTTCGGTTGACGAAAGCAAGTGCATGGGCTGCGGCTACTGTCACATGGCGTGCCCCTACAACGCGCCCAAAGTGGATCGTGCGGTGGGCCACTCGGTGAAGTGCGACGGTTGCGCCGATCGCGTTGCGGCTGGTAAAGACCCAATTTGCGTAGGTGCCTGCCCGCTGCGTGCGCTGGAATTTGGCCCCGTAGACGAAATGGCGGCCAAGGGCGTGCGTGCGGCCATTGAGCCTCTTCCCGAGCCTTCCTTCACGAGTCCCAACCTGTACATTTTGGTAAACAGCGACGCCAAGCCTTCCGGTTCTCGCGATGGCGTTGTGGCTAACACCCAGGAGGTGATGTAGCATGTCTGCTGCCTTCCATGAACTGCCGTTGGCGCTGTTCACCACGCTTGCATCCATTGGTGCAGGAGCTTTTATAGCGCTGGCCGCTGCGTTTTTCACAACGCAATTCAACGACGATCAACTGAAGAAAATTGACAAGCTAACTATTGTTCCGGCGCTGGTTGTGCTGGCTGGTTTCGTTGCGGCGTTCTTCCATCTTGCCAACCCGCTGGCTGCGTTTGGCGTGTTTGCCGGAATCGGACGCTCGCCGCTTTCAAACGAGCTGTGCGTTGCCGTGCTGTTCGCTGTGCTGATGGCCGTGTACGTGATTATGGGCCTGCTCGGCAAGCTGGGTGGTGCCCGCAAGGGGCTTATTGGCGCGCTTGCGGTGCTGGCTGTGCTGTTTGCGCTGTTCATGGGGCTTGCGTACAACATAAGCACCGTGCCCACGTGGTCGACGCCATGGCCGGTTGTGCAGATGCTTGGCTACACCTTGCTGGGCGGCGCTGCGATGGGCGCGTGCGTGCTCGCGTTGGCTGGCGGGTTTGACGCCGCTGTCGAAGGGCCGTTCAAGAGCGCGCTGATGGCGCTTGCGGCTGTGGGCGCACTGCTTTCGGTTGTTGGCCTGGGCGCGATGGTTGCCGGTGCGGGTTCGCTTTCGAACGCGCTGGTTATGGGCTCCAACCTAGCGTCCGAGGCGATGGGCGCCCTTGTGTGTGCGATTGCATGTTTGCTGCTTTCGTGCGTGGCTGTGCTGGCGGCTGCTGCAGGCAAATCGCCGGTTGCTCTGGTGCTACTGGCTGTGGTGTTGTCGCTTGCCGGCGTGTTTGCTGGCCGTTTGGTGTTCTACGCGCTCCAGATTTCGGTAGGAATTTACTTCTAGTGGTTTGAATGGCCGGGTCGGGCGCATTGCGCGCGGCCCGGCTTTGCGTGAGGCGTTCGTGGTTAGGCGTTGTCTGGCGGCGGGTCCGAGGGCCACCAAGTTGAGGCTGTTTCGGCGGAAAGGCTTTCATGATGACTTTTGAAAATCCCAACGACCAAGAAATCCTCGACGCTATTGCATTTGTCGGCGACGCTCTCGCTCCGTTCTTTCTTAAGGATCCGCAGACGGGCTCAGCTGCCTCCGCTTTCGACGCGTTCTCTTCGCTGGAGCTTGATGGCGCTTCGAGCGAATGGCCGTTTGGCGACGATGATCTTGTAGCTTCGGGGCTTGAAAGCATGATTGCAGGCTTGTCGGATGGCATCACCGACAGCATTGTATGGGAGCACCGCCGCTTGTTTGTGGGGCCGGGGCACAAAGCAGCACCGCCTTGGGGGTCGGTTTACACCGATCACGATGGTGTAATTTTTGGAGAAAGCGCCCTTGAACTGCGGGAATGGATGCGCGCAAATGGCATACAGCGGCATACCAGCGAAAGCGAGCCCGATGATCATATAGGGCTTATGCTGGGCCTTATGGCGTGGCTCGCTCAAAACCGCCCGAGCTTACTAGACGAGTACCTGCGACTTCACCTGCTTACCTGGTCGTCGCATTATTTGGCGAAGCTGGAAAACGAAGCGCGCCATCCGTTCTACAAAGGTCTTGCCGTGCTAACGCGGACCAGCTTGGAAGGCATAACTGCCGTGCGCGGTGTTGAGGTTGTGTACCCGCGGTTTTACCGGTAGCGCGCCTGCTCCGCCGCGGTTTTCACGTTCGTGCAGTCTGTTGCCCTGCCTTCGTCTTGCAGTCGTCGCCTCATCGCGCTCGGATTTGCAAGAAAAGTACGATTCTGCGACGTCTTCCACTCGGCGTTGTGCCGAAAAGTACGATTCTGAGACGCGCAGCGCCCTGGTCGTGTACGAAAAGTACGATTCTGAGATAAATAGATCCGTCTGCGTTATTTGCGTTTTACAAAAGTCCAGTTCAGAGGGATACGCTCTTTTCGTCGTTCGCGTAATTCATTCCTCGAATGCGCATTTTGTCTCAGAATCGCCATTTCCGCACCATCAGCAATCCCGCGGTGTCTCAGAATCAGCGTTTTCGTACCGGGCTAGCCGCGGGACGTAGCGCCATGTCGCACGGGCGCATCGTGTGGTAGCCAGCAAACAAGAGCGCGCGGTCACCAGCTTGTGGCAACCGCGCGCTGTGAAGTGCCTGCGTGCGAAGTGTGCGCGAGCGAAGTGCTCGCGTTCGAGGGGCTTGCGACCTGCTATTTAGCGGGAAAGCCGTCCGTGGAAAGGGTGAGCGTTTTGCCTTCTGCAACGGTCACCATCGTGTTGGCGCCCTCGTCATAAACTATGACCATTATAGTCGTGATTAAACAATTGCAACATGTTTACTAATGCGTACGACATGGCATGAACGTGCTACGCGAAAGGCTTTACCATCCGCAATCAGCTTGCTTTTTATTATTAAACGGATTCGAAATGCAGGGCTAACCTCGTGAACGAATGCGCCGTGTGACGATGCGTCAGTTTGCCAGCTTGTCAGCCTGCCAGTATGCCAGCGTGCCGTCTGGCAGTGGCCAGCCTTCCCAGCCTTCTAGTGTGTCAGTCTGTCAGCAGGACGGACTTACCGTGCACCACTATTGGCGCACTACTCGATCATCTTGGATTCTTCGACCTTGCTTACGTAGGCGTTCATGAAGCCTTCCAACGGCTTGCGCAGTACCAGGCCCAGCAGCAAGAAGGGGAGCACGAACAGCAAAAGCTTGCCAATGGATATCCAAAAATCGTTTTGGCAAACGCCGAACATGGACGCGCGGAAAGCATCCACCACGTGCGAGGCTGGTACAAAGGGGCTCAACGCTTGCACGAAATCGGGCATGACTGGCAGCGGATACGAGCCGCCGCATGCCGTTACCTGCACGATTAACAGCAACACGGCAATAGCCTTGCCCAGGTTTCCAAATGCAACAACCAGCGTGTAAATGATGAACGTGAACACGAGGCCCGCCACCCAAACGCAAATCATGTACAGCAGAGGTTCCGCCACCTGCACCTTCAAAAGCAGCATGTTGCCCAGACCTAACAGCGTCGTTTGCATAAGCGACAATAAGCCCGCAACGCCAAAGCGTCCGAAGTAAAGCTGGCGGGGCTTGGGATTGATAAGTCCGCGCAAGCCGCGTGCCGACACCTGGGGCTTTGTTGCCACCATAATCAAGAGTGAGCCTATGAACAGGGCAAGCGCGCTGTACAGCGGCGCCATAGCCGATCCAAAATTACCCACGGGGAACAGCGCCTCGCGCTGGATTTGAACGGGAGCTGAAAGCGCGGCCGCAATGCTCTCGGAGCTGTTCGCCAAAAGCGACTTCAGTTTCTCGGTGTCGCCGGCAGCCAAAGCGCTATCGATATCGTCTGCGAGTTTGGTCATACTCTGGGCGGCCAGGCGCAGCTTCTCGCATGCGGGATTGATGTTGGCAGATAGGTCGGAAAGCGATGCCGCAACTCCGTTTGTGGCGTAGACAAGATCGTTGCCAATTGGCTGCAGGCTTGCTGCTACGCCATCGAAATCAGTGGCAAGTTTTTCAATGTCGGCTTTAAGCGTTGCGATGCCGGGAACCAAGTTCTGCGTGAAATCATTGACTGTTGAGTCAAGTTGGGTTTTTGCGGAAGCAATGGCTTGGCGCAGCGCGTCGATGTCGGTTTGCGCAGCGGGTCCGGCTGCATCAAGTTTATCGGCCGCACTGGTGAGGTTGGCGCTTGCTTTTTGCAGCGATTCAATCATCCTGTTGAGTACGGCGATGGTCTCGTCAAGTGCAACCACGTTCTCGGTGGTGTTTTTGACATACGCGCTTATTTCCTCTTCGCTGGCCCCGTCGGCAATCATTTTTTCGCGTGTGGCTTCGGCGTTTGCGCGAAGCTCGTCGCGCTTGCTGGAAAGGTCATCGCGCAGCGCGCTTAAAGCGCTCACCTTGCCGTCTATGTCGGTTGCGGTGGTGCGTAATTGTGCGGCCACCTTCGAGATATCGGATGATGCGTTCGCCAGCAGTGAATCAGCCTTGCTTTCAAGGTCGGCAAGAGCAGTTTTGCCGTTTGCGAGCGAATCGGAGACCGAGCCCAGGGAGGTTTCCAGCCCTGCCGCCAAGTCGCGGATGCTCTGCTTGTTGCCGTTGATGCCGGTGGCAGTACTTTGGGCTTTCGTGCGGGCCGTTTCAACCAGATTAGCCGTGCTGCTCAGCAAGCCGCCGGTTTCGGTGCTGATTGAAGCGTACATGCCCAAAATATCGGCTGTTTGTCCCAAGCGCGTGGATGCAAGGCGCATATGGTCGGTAAGGCGCGTGATGGCCTCACGTGCTTCGTTGTCCTCGGCGTAGTTTGAAGCGCTCTTTGCCAGAGCGGTTGCTATTTCCGATACAGTATCGGCGAATGCAGCGTTTACCTGGTAGGAAAGCGCGTCGGCACCGGCGCCGGTGATGTTGGGCGAGATAGCGTTAACCTTCTCGTTCACGTAATACAGGATGTCAGCGGATGTTGAATCGCCTTCGTAGAAGGTGAGCATCTGGTTGCTGAAGTCGTCGGGGATAACGATTGCGGCGTAGTATCTGCCCGCCTTCGCTCCTTCAATTGCGTCGTTTTCGCTCGTGAAAACCCAGTTGATCTGCTCATTTGCGCGCAATGCGGAAACAACGCGGTCGCCCACGTTTATTTCGATGGGAATAAGGTCGCTGGTGTATCCGTCATCTTCGTTGGCAACGGCAACCGAGAGGTACCCGGTGTTGTCAAAAACGTTCCAGCAGGCCAAGATGTTGTACCACGCAAACAGTGACGGTAGCAGGACCAGGCCCACCGTGATGATGGTGCACATAACGTTTCTGAACAAGTTGGAAGCGTCGCGACGGAATATGAGCCAGACGTTATTCATCTGAGTCCACCTCCGTCTGAGACTTTTGCGATGGAGCCGCTGCGTTTGTGCTCGTCTGCGGCTCGCTGGAGCGCACGTGTGCCCCGCGTGGGGTTTGTTCGTCTATGTCCGTCTGCGGTTCACTGGTGAGCGCGTGTGCTCCATGCGGGGATGCCTCGCTTGCGTCCGCTTGCTGCACGTTGGCGCGCGCGTGATCCCCCTCGATTGGGCGCGCATACGCCTCACCAGGACTCACGTCGGGCGTGACGAAGCGTGGCTTGACGGCAGGAATGTCACCGATGTTGTGCGCTTGCGCCCGATACGATTGCTTCTTGGGCACATCGTCCCGCCCAAGTTGCGTCATGCGTTGCGTGACACCCGCAAGTGCAGGCACCAGCTTTTCGCGGGAAACCAAAATGTTAAGCGCACCGTCGCCGCTCAAGTGCTCCAAGTTTAACTGGCGTTCGAAGCTATTGCGCAGTGATTCAACTATCAAGACGAAAACGAGCAGGGCAACCAGCCATACGACAACAATGGTGAGCAGTACCACCCTTTCGCCGGCGTCAAGCGCAAGCACCAGCGCAAGAATTGCGGGCACGCCAATGGCAAGCGCGATGGCCGCTCTGATGAATTTGGGGTACAAACCGATAAAGCGCGTGTAGCGGCGTTCCAGTTTCTCGCGGAATTCATCTTTGTCGGAAATGGCACCAACCACTTGCGAGATGCGGTACGGTCGTTCGGGTACTACGGCATCTTCGCCGTTGTACAGGTCGCCTTCGCGAATCTGGCATGCTGCCATGCGGGTCACGTTGGACATGAGCGGGCCCAGCACAACCCCCAAAACAATCATGCACACAAAGATCGCTGCCAGCACCATAATATCGTGCGCAAAGTAGTTGCCGTAGAAGCCCCCGATAGCTTCGCGCATGGCGCTAATTCCGTACGAGAAGGGCAGGAAGGGATATACGGCCTGGAAGAAGCTGTCGGTGAGCTCAAGGGGATACAGACCCGATCCGCCGGGAATTTGAGCGAACACCAAGATGATGCAGAGCGCTTTGCCGATGTGATGCAGCGTCTTGGAAAGCGCGTAGATGATGCTGAAATAGGCAAGCGATGCTACAGCGGACGAGAAGAAAAGCGCAGGTGCATTTGCAACCTGGACGCCCAGCGCTAAAACGCCCGCGCAGCAGATAATGGCTTGTACAACGGAAATACCCGCAAGCAAGACGAATCGTGAGATGTAGCGTTGGGCAAGCGTGATTCGTTTGATGCCCTCGGCATCAACTTCAAGCCTGAAGATGATTACCAGCATGAACGCGCCTATCCAAAGCGTGAGGTTCATGAACAGCGGCGCCATGGACGTTCCATATGCGTTGGGATGGTACAGCCGCACGGTTTCCAGTTTTGTGGGCGAGCCCATGAACGCGCCGATGTTTTGTGCGTTCAGGGAGCCGTTTTTCACCAGTTCGGTGATGGTGTCGGACTGTGCGAGCAAGCGAAGGTCTGACGCGATGGAGTTGGCGTCGGTTTGCAAGCCGCCAACGAGCGAGTCGGTTTGAGCAAGGGCGTCGTTGCACCTCAGAAGCAAGCTGTCGAGTTGAGTCAGGCTTGTGCGTGCCGTCTGCATGGTGGTTTCAAGATCGCTCGTCGCCGTGGAAAGAAGCGAGCATGACGAATTGATCCGCGACAATATTGATGAAATGGTGGGGGAGGCTGATCCAATAAGGCCGCCCGAATAGTTTGCCAACGCGTCGGAGACCTGTTTTGCCGCGCCGTCGAGGGCGCCCGCGGCGTCCGCGGCCGTTTGAGCGACCGTCTCAATGTCCGCGCTCAAGGCCGAGGCCGCATCTGCGGCTGATTGCAACTCGGCAGCCTTTCCCGAAAGGTTGTTGGCGGCATCCAGCAGAGGCGCTTTGGTTGGATCGTCGTCAGGAAGGTCTGCGGCAGCGGTTTGCAGGTCCCGCGCTGCTTCCGATAGGGCTTCTGCCAGTGCCTGAACGCGCCCGCCGCCCAAATCCACCAGCGCACGTGCCGAGCCAGCATCCGCCAAAAGGCTGTTCGCAGCGGTTCCGGCCTTAGACGCAACCTGTGATAGCTCCGAGGCAACGCCGGAGAGGGATTCGGCGGTGCTCGACGAAAGCGAGTTCAGGGAGTTTTGTACTGCGGTTGTTTCGGTGGAAACATCGTTCACGAGTGTTCTGGCATCGCTCATGAGAGTTTGCGCATTATCCAGCGAGGTGGTTATGGTTCCTGTTTTTGCGCGCGCATTGTCAAGGGCAAGTTGCGCATTGGTGAGCTTTGAGCGCACATCCGTTAGCGCTGCATTGGCGTCGCTCATGCTTGCCGTCGTCTTGCTTTGCGCAGCGGCAATGGCCGCCTCGGCATCTTTTATGGCATCGCCTATCGCTTGCGCGGCAGCTTCGCTTACTGTGGCAACGAACATTGAGTTGACGGTTTGCTCAAGCGTTGAAGCGGCGGTATCGGTAATTTTGGGGCTTACCGGACCCAGTTTTTCGTTGGCGTAATAGGTGATCTGCGGTTGTTTGATGTGCCCCGTAAGCGGTGATACCAGGCACTGGCTGAAGTCTTCGGGAATAACGTATACCGCGAACACCTTGCCAACTTCAAGATCGGCCATCGCGTCGTCCGCACTTTGCTCGACAAAGTGGAGCTTGTCGTTGGCCAGCAGTTCTTCGGTTATTTTGTCGCCCACGTTAAGCGCACCGGTGAGATCGGTTTTCGTGCCTTGGTCTTGGTTTACCACGCTCACGCGCAGTTGCCCCGTTGCTTCGTAGGGGTTCCAGAACGCCGCCACATTGTACCAGGTGTACAGTGAGGGCAGCACCATGAGCGCTCCAACCACAATAAGAGCAGCGGGGGCTTTAAGCAGGCGCAAGGTGTCGCGCTTCAATATGCGAAGTATGTTGTTCATTCAGTCGTCAAGTATGCTGCGTTTTTAAGGTGTGTTTCGTTTTGCTTGCGCTGTTTATTGAGGCTTTGAATCTATGAGTGCATTGTACACTATTACGAAATAAATAGGGGAACCAACGGCGGTTCCCCTACTACTTTTCCAAGGTATCGTGTTATTTAATCCAAGGTAAAGCGTTATTTAATCGACTAATCCTTCGATTTTGAGTGCGGCACGACTTTTCTATTTATGCAGGCGTGCTTCCAGTGCCGCGTTAATGGCTTTAAGCGCCTGAATGCGCGCGTAGTACTTGCTGTCGCTTTCCAGGACGATCCAGGGTGCGTATTCCGTTGAGGTAAGGCGGAACATATCGTTGACGGCCTGCTTGTACAGCGGGTACTTATCCCTGTTGCGCCAATCCTCATCGGTGATCTTCCAAAGTTTGGTGGGATCTTCGGCGCGCGCCTTAAAACGACGGAGCTGTTCGTCGGGGGTGATGTCAACCCAGAACTTCAGCAGAATGGCGCCCCACTGAATGAGATCGCGTTCGAATGCGTTGATCTCGTCGTAGGCGCGTGCCCATTCGGCGGGGCTCGCGAAGCCTTCCACGCGCTCTACCAGCACACGGCCATACCAGCTGCGATCGTAGATGCCAACGTGACCGGCCTTTGGCAGGCGCGTCCAGTAACGCCACAGGTGCGGGTGTGCCAACTCTGTTTTGGTAGGAGCGGGCGAGGGGAATATGGTGTACGAGCGTGCGTCAATAGCTTGCGCAACGCGCTTGATGTTGCCGCCTTTGCCTGCGGCGTCCCATCCTTCGTACATGAGCATAAGAGGTACGCGCTTGCGGTACATTTCCAGTTCAAGTGCACGGAGACGTTCCTGCTCCTCTTTCAGCAGCTTGCGGTACTCTTCTTCGGATTCGATGGTAGGCTTGGGAGCCGAATGGTCAATTTGGGGGTAGCCCGCCATGATGATGAACGATGAGTTCGCAGGCGCTTGCGTTGCTTGCAGCTTGGCGAGTTCTTCGTACGCGGCACGCTTTGCCTCTTCCGCGTCGCTTTCGGCATCGCCTTCTGCGGCCGCCTGCACGCCTTGTGCGGAGTTTTCGGCAGCTTTGGCCTTTGCCGCTTCGGCGTCGGCGTCGGGTCCTGCGGCGAGCGCTTTTTCAAGCGCGTCAACCAGCGCACCTGCGATTTGCAGGTTGGCAGTGCGCACATCCTCGCCGTTGACAACCGTCCATGGGGCAAATGAGAAGTTCGAGCCTTCCAGCAGCTTGTCGAAAAGCTCGTAGGCCTCGTCGTAGTATTTCAGAAGGTTCCACTTGGTGTCGCTGACGCGCCAGGCGGTATCGGGGTTTTCGCGCAACCCTTCAAGACGTTTCCGCTGCTCTTTCTTTGATACGTGAACGAACAGCTTCACGACAATGTAACCGTTGTTTGTAAGCATGAGCTCAAAATCATGGGCAATGCGCTGGTAACCGCGTACCAGGTCGCTGCGCAGCTTAATTCGCTCTTGCGCTGCCTCCACCGCATGGGACACATCGCCTTTTTGAACTTCCTTTATAAGTTCATCGGCCAATTTGGGCTCATCGCCCACAAGGTCGAAGAGGGCTTTTTCAATGGCCTTCGTGTACCAGCCGCGGTCGTAGAACGTGATGGTTCCGCGTTCTCCCAGGGCCTGCCAGAACTCTTGCATAATGGGCTGCATACCTGCAACGCCCCACTTGGCACCAGGGAACGCGCTGGCCGCGTCCACATTGATATCGGCGGTATCGTGCACCGATGTGGCGCGCGCGTCCAGATGGTATACCAAATCGGAAATGCGGCTTCCTTTGCCAGCTCCAGCCCAACCTTCCATAAGGACAACAAGTCCAACGCCTTTGGCGCGTGCTTCTTGCTGAAGCAAGACAAGCTTCCCCACAAGCGCGTCATGGACGGGCTTGTACTCTTCTTTTGTTAATTTCTGAGCTTTGAGGTCGACATTATCGAGCATGAAGAACCTTTCTTTTGCTGCTTGCTCGGCTCCTATCATTTTATCGGTGCAATTATACACCCCTGCGATAGGGCAACGATTCCTGCATGTTCGTGACGATGTGGGTTGGCGTGCTGGATTACGAAACAGGCCACGTTGAATACGTGAATGCGGGGCACAATCCACCGTTGCTGTGGCAAGAAGGTGTCGGTTTAAGCTGGTTGAAGGAGCGCTCGGGAATGCCGCTGGGTCTTATGGACGGCGCTTCCTATGGCTCATACACGGCTGATTGCCAGGTGGGGGACAGGTTCTTGCTGTACACCGACGGCGTAACCGAGGCCATGAACAAAGATGACGAGCTGTTTGGTGAAGAACGCTTGGAAACGGTAGTGGCCGCGCACACCCAAGAGCGGCCAGAAGCATTGATCAAAGCGGTGCGAAACGAGGTAGCCGCCTTTGCGGCCGGCGCAGAACAGTCCGATGACATCACCATGCTGTCGCTCGAATTTGGCCTGCACGCATAACAACCGTGCCAAAAATGATTTGGCCTAATGGCTGGTCAGCAGCCTATTTTCCAAATAGTTTAAAACAGTTCTTGACAAAGTAAAATAATCATATAACAATATGCGCATAAAACAAACAAGATGAGAATCAATGAGCGGGAGGGTGAAATGAAGGAATACGGTTTGGTCGAACGCTTTTGCGCTTACAGCAAAGCGGTGGGCGAGCCTAATCGCATGAAAATGATCAAAATCCTTGGCTCCCATGAACCCGAAACGCTGAACGTATCCGATATCGCGGAAATCCTGCATCTGTCTCAACCGGCCACCACGCGCCACTTAAAAGTGATGGAGCAGGTGGGCCT
The DNA here is from genome assembly GCA_045545435.1 of Eggerthellaceae bacterium. Classification (GTDB taxonomy): domain Bacteria; phylum Actinomycetota; class Coriobacteriia; order Coriobacteriales; family Eggerthellaceae; genus UMGS1502. The sequence goes on from JAZQAV010000061.1 coordinate 26,542, forward strand.
GTTCGACCGTGTGCGCATTGGCGCCAACGTGTACTACTCGCTCAATGAAGAGGCATTGCGTGAGTATCGCGAGCTCATTGGCTACGCATTCGATCACGCGCATACAAAATGCGAGTACGCGTACGATTGCAAAACGTGCCCGCATTTCGCAACCTGCATGTAATCACGCAAGACGACACGTCACGCGGTTAGTTTTTTCATGCCAAACATATAACAAAATGCGCATAAGTATTAAAGATGGTACACACGGAAAGATCAATTAGGAACAAGCGATCGCGGTTAACGGCAAGTAACGGTAAGGGCAAACAACAAGAAACGTCAAATCGGTAACGACGTGAAAGGGGCGAACATGAGCGCATACGACGAAAAAGTGGATGGCTACCGCTACACGCGGGCCCAAGAGGCAGGGTTTGTTCTGCTGGGCTTCTTCCTGGGCATCCCCGGCATACTCATTGACTGGGCGATTGCGCGCAAAAAGAAGATGATGGAATGCTCCGCTGAGGGCATTTGGCTGGGTATCATCGGCTGGGCGTTTGGCTATTTCTGCTGGTACATCCTTACCGCAACCGGCGTGTGGGCACCTGGCGCGAGCGTCTGGTGCGTGCTTGGCCTTTCCTTTGGTGGCGCGCTGCTGGGACTTGCAGGCATTACGCTGGGCGTCCCTTACGGCGCACCGGGCAATCTGAGCACGTTGTGGTTTGTGGGCTCCATTCTCTTTATCATCTTGGCTGACATGTGGGTGTACGGCATGAAGTACAAGATGACGCCCGAGGAGAAGGCGACGCCCATCATGGGTGACGATTGGATTAAACCGGGCGAGAAGCACCTGCGCTACGATTCGGCTGTGACGATCGACGCGCCAGCCGACAAGGTGTGGGCCTACGTACAGCAATCGGGCCAAACCAAGGCCGGTTGGTACAGCTTCGATTGGCTTGAGCGCCTGTGCACCTTCGATATCCACAACCACTATGACATTCATCCTGAGTGGCAGAACCTCCAGCCGGGCGAGTATCAGTGGTTCCACCAGGCACCGCTGTCCATCGGCGAGTGGGTAACCGAGGTCAGCCACGTTGAGCCCTACGGTTGGGCAGCGCACTCTGATACCGCCACCGATCCCAGTTACAAAAACCCTGGTCCCAATGGCGAGGCCGCTATGAAGCTCTGGTTTAAGCGCTTCTGCTGGACGTGGAACTGGGAGATTCGCACCATCGAGCCCGCAGAGGGCGCTCCCAATCGCTGCCGTTTGCGCTGGCGTTGCGACTGCGTGACCGACCCCGATTCGCGCACGCCCTGGGCCAAGTACTTCAACGTATTCATCCTGGGCACCGCTTCAATCGTCATGGGTCGTCGCTACATGGACGTTATGAAGAAGCTGGCCGAGGGCCGTATGACCTACCCCGACTCTAAGAAATAAAACGCGTAAGGGCGATTCGCAAAACCGCTGTTTTAGCCCCCCTAATTCATCGGAATCACCTCTTCTTTTACTGAATTGCCCTTACGCCTTTTCGGCAGTTACCTCTTTGAGAAAGGAACTCACCATGACAGCATTCGATCACGAGACAATCATCGTAGGCGCTGGCTGTGCGGGTATGAACTGCGCGCTTGACCTGCAGAAAGCTGGCCACGACTACCTGCTTATTGCCGACTACATGGGCGGCCGCATCTACAACAACACCGAGCGCCACATGAACTACGGCGCTGTGTTCTACTTCGGCAGCTACCGCACTATGCTCAGCAAAGAGCGCGGCATCCTAAAGCCTACCGTGGACGTGGTGCCCAACCTGCGTGCGGCTGCCTGCAACCGTGGCGACCAGCAGTGGGCGGCGCTTTCGGGCAAGACGGCCGGCTATCTTCCGTTCTTGTGGCGCTATATGAAGTGGATGCGCAACGAGTTCCTGCCGCACTACGAGCAGTTCAAGAAGAACTGCGAAACCATGGAAGTTTCGCGCGCTCTTGAGGCCGACCCGTTTATCGACCAGCTGTTCCACGAGACGGCCGACCAGTGGATGGACCGCCTGGGTGTGCGTCCCATCTGCGAAGACCTGGTGAGCATGTTCGCGCATGCCTGCACTGGCACGCCGCCTGAGAAGCTGATGGCCCTTGACTACCTGAACACCGTGCAGCCGCTCACCATGGAGCTGCCGTCAATGAAGCTGGTGATGGAGCTGAAACGTTTCGATTTCGACGCCGATGGTATGACTGCGCGCCTGTCCGAAGGTTCCGGCAATGTGCTGCTGGGCAACTTGGTGACCACTGTTGAGCGCGAAGGTGAAGGCTGGAAGGTTACCACCGATCAGGGCATCGTGAAAACTGCGAAGAACCTGGTTATGGCAACGCCCATCGACGTAACGGCCGCTTTGTTAGCCCCTGTCGAGGGCGTGCCCGAGATTTTCGTGCGCAAGAACTGCGTGCTGTACGCGTACCTGCTGGACGACGCTGTTATCAAACCGCATTACGCCAAGCATACGGTGCATATTTTCGACGAGCAGACGCCTATCATCTTCATTGCCAAGCGCGGTGAGAAGGAGTACGAGATTTTCACCGAGGTGGACTTTGAACAGGATGGTCGCCTTGACGAGTACTTCGATCGGTACACCATCCATAGCTCGAAGGCCTGGCCGAAGGCTATGTTCACCGGTCCCACCGAGGCTACGCCGCAAAACCTTGCTCCTGGCCTGATT
>JAZQAV010000062.1:0-3063 GCA_045545435.1 Eggerthellaceae bacterium
CTTCTTCAGGATGTCGGGGTCGATGCGGCCCGGCGTCTTGCCGTAGTAACCGCACAAGTAATCTTTCATCTCGCGGGAGACAACGCTCCAGCGGCTGCCCGTAAGCACGTTGAACACGGCCTGCGTGCCAACGATTTGCGACATGGGCGTTACCAACGGCGGGTAACCAACCTCGGCGCGAACCTTGGGGATTTCGGCCATAACCTCGCCCAAACGGTCGCCAGCCTTCTGGATTTCAAGCTGGGAGACCAAGTTGGACATCATGCCGCCGGGAACTTGGTGCGAGTACACCTTCATATGCGTGAGCGACGAAACGCCACGACGGTTGTGGCTGCGCTGGCGCACCTGCTCCCAGTAATCAGAAATCTCGAACAGCAGATCAAGGTCGAGGCCGGTATCGTAACGGCTCTCGCGGAATGCGGAAACGATCATTTCAACCGCGGGATGCGAGTTGCCAAAGGCCAGCGGTGCGTGAGCGGTGTCGGCAATAGCGGCGCCAGCTTCTGCGGCCTTGATGATGTTGGCCGGAGCCATGCCGCCAACGTAATGGCAGTGCAGGTGCAGCGGAACGCCGATTTCGGCATTGAACGCCTTCACCAAACGCTCGGCGCGGTACGGGGTAAGGAGGCCGGCCATGTCCTTGATGGCGATGGTGTCGGCGCCCAAATCCTTCAGCTTTTGGCCGTACTCAAGGTAGTTGTCCAGCGTGTGGACGGGAGACACGGTGTAAGAAATTGCAGGCTCGAAGTGCGCGCCCGCCTCTTTAACCGCCTCAGCGCTATCGATAACGTTGCGGATGTCGTTCAGGGCGTCAAATACGCGGAACACCTTGATGCCGTTGCGCGCAGATGCCTTGATGAAGCGGTTCACGATCTCGCGCGAGTAATGCTTGTAGCCAACCAGGTTCTGGCCGCGCGTGAGCATGGACAACGGAGTGCTGGGCGTTTTCGCCTTGATGGAACGCAGGCGCTCCCAAGGGTTTTCGTCCAAGAATCGCAAACAGGTGTCGAACGTGGCGCCGCCCCACGCTTCAATCGCCCAATATCCTACCTGGTCCATTTGCGGCAGGATGGGAAGCATATCACCGATATGCATACGCGTGGCCCACAAGCTTTGCTGACCGTCGCGAATGGTGGTATCCATGATTTGAAGCTTCGACATGCACGCACCTCCTTATAGCCGTTGAAAAACAATGCCAATCAAAGTAAGGATTATAGATGATAACGCCCATGTTACGCACGTGGCGAATTTCAACTACACGGAGACGGCAGAACAGCGGCGCGAGCGGAATGAGCCCGGCGCGCGACCTACGTGAAAACATACCTGGCCCAACAGAACGCCCTGCAACAGCAGAAACGCGTTGAACGACAAAATCACGCGCGATTTCTTTTACAGCAAACGCCTCAGCGACCTATTGGGGGCGTAAACGGTCAGTCCTCCGTCGTCGTCCTGCGAGAAGTAGCCTCGATCGCCGAGCGGAGTTAACGCTCTTGAAGAAGAGCCGCCAGATGCGCCTGGTTAAACGGTATATGCTGACCAGTATACAAATACGGCAGCCGCAGCGCGAAGGGCTCTAGATCCTCCCCCACGACAAATGCCTGCACGTTTTTGCTGGACACGATCACGTCGTTGCGCACGCCCTTAACATACACGTATGTCTCGGGGTCAATCGGCCCGTCGCTTAACAGGGGCAGCACGCCGCTCTCCAGAAGAGCGTTCAGGCTCTGCTGGTCGAACGAGGTCGCAACAATTGCCACGCTCCCGCACGCGACCAGGGTTTCCGCGGCCTCCTTGGTAAGCCCGCTCAAATCGCCAACCGAGAGCACGCCCGTAATCTGCATGTGGCGCATGCGCTGGCCCGGATACTCCATGATAACCGCTTCGGCCGAATCGCGAAGGTCGTCCATTACCTCAATGGGGCAGCTATCGTGCTGACCAGCTTGCTCAGCGTTTGCAAGCTTCATAGTGAGCGCCAGAAGCTTCTCGGGAGCGCCTTCAAGCAACGAGGCGTCATTTGAGACAACCTTCAGCAGCATATTGTCAGTGAGAGCTCGTTTGTGGTACTCGTAATTTACAACTGACATAGCGTTTCAACCTTTCGCGAGGCATCGGTTTATCGTCAAGCGAGCTGGATGACGCTCGTGGCCACGAAACGGGCCCGCAGTAAGAAAACCTGCTTGCAAAACGCCCGCCGAAAGCTTGGTTTCACGGGTTCGTCCATGTTCGGGCCCACCTGTTAGCCGCATCCGCTAAACCATTTCGCTTGACAAAGACCCACTCAGAATACCATAAACGCCGCAAACCTCATGGACTCTCTGGCGCCAGGAATGGATTTACGTAAGCGGCTGAGCGCACTTGAACAAGTGATCGAAGCACTTGCTCGGCAACTATCCTACTTCAAGTAGTTCGCCCTTATGCGAGCCTTCTTTTCGGCATCAACGCCGCAAATCTGCTCCAAAAAGCCGTCCATCCCGCCGTAACGCTCGTCCATGTAGGCAAGCGCGCTGCTGAGGTACTCCTCCTTGGCAACGAACAGATCATTGAAGGCTTGGCGCTGATCTTCTGGGATCATCTGAGAGTATTTTGCAAACTGCACGGGCACCACCGGATGCTCGTTCGTCAGCAGGTAGTCCTCCATAATCTGCTCGCTCGAGAGCCCCAAACAATGCTCGATAACAGCAGACACCAGCCCGCAACGGTCCTTTCCCGCAGAGCAATGCCACAGCACAGCGCCCTCGGTGGTGTCAACGAACAAATCGAAGATCTTCGTCCAGGCGGCTTTGGATTCTTCGCCCACGAAGGTAAGATACACATCGCTCAGGCTGGGAACGGCGAAATTCGCCTTGGCTCCCGCTTGGCCCCTGGCATCAGCGCCGGCTTTCGCACCGGCCGCATCAGCTTGGTCGGCTGAACCGGCAGCGCCCGCTGGAGCCTTTGCGTCCGGTGTGCCCTGCGCGCTTGCGGCGCCGGCACGACGCGCAAGCTCCTCGGTTGCCCCCTCCTCACGCGTGACGCCAAGCTGTTTGACGCTTGTCAGGGGAATTGAATAGCGAACGGCACCTG
>JAZQAV010000063.1:0-2540 GCA_045545435.1 Eggerthellaceae bacterium
ATACGACGCCCGACACAATCATCATGTCGGTATGCTCCGCCCAAACGATGGTGCCGCCGTCAGCGGCAGGAAGGCCCACATTCAATACCAGCGCCTGAACATAGGCAGCCAGACCGAAACTGGCAACAAAGACGAGCACCGCATTGAACACGCGCCCGCGTAAAACTGACAGCACCAGCGCGCACGCAACAATGGCCGCAATCGCCGGCAACGCCACAACCCACCACACGTCGGCAAGCGTGAACACCAACGAGCCAGCGCTGCCGCCGATAACCTCGTAAGGCGCGAACACGAAAATCGTGCAGATGGTAAACCCGCAGGCCAAAAGCGCATAAACGAAGCGCTCGCGCCAGGTGGGCGCATATGTGCGCTTTTGCTTGCGCGGGTGGCGTTTGCGTTTGGGCGACGGTTTCGAATCGTTTTCTGCCGAAACAGCAGCAGTTTCGGATGCGGATTCCACTTCGACGCTCTGCGCACGTGCAACCGTCGTGCTCGCATTATCTGCGCAGTGCTCCCCGTTCTCGCCATCAGCAACGTTTGCCGCATGCGCAGCGTCAACGAGCGTTCCATCTGCAACGCTCGCTGCAACCGCAGCGCCCACAGGTGCACCTTCGACAGGCGTGCCACCATCGGGCTGCTGCGCCTCCGCAACTACAATGCGCTTCACCGGCGCTTCCGTTGTGCGGTGCCTGCTCTCATCAAGGTCCAGGAGCTTCAATAGCTTTTTGCGCGTACGACGCGCCGCAACACCAAGCACGGTTGAAAGCGCTACGGCAACACCCGCAACGGCTTGAATGGTGTAGGTCATAATCGAGGGATCGATGTAGCCCAAAGCCGGTTGGCACCACAACGGAAGCAACGCAAGCGCACACAGCAAAACGGCGGCACCATCGAAGAGCGCTATCGCAGCACGTGCAACCGCAGCATGGCGCACTTCAGCGCCGGCCGAAGGGCGCTGCGATGCAACCAAAAACGCATCCTGAGGCGCGCGTCCTTCTGCGCATTTTTCATCAAGAGCCATTGATGTGAGAAGTAAATCCATAGCGCGCATTATAGGGTAAGAGACGCAACCGTACAAAATACGCCAATAAGGTGACTGCCCGTGCGCGTAAAGCGCAACTCATTTTATAATGACGGGTATTGGCATCAACGGATGCGCCTTGCAGGCGCCTCCCCCATTGCGCAAAGGAAGGCAGAACCACATGGTCTCACGCGTATACGTCGAGAAGAAACCCGGTTTCGACATTGAAGCCCGCCAGCTTTTACAGGAGCTGCGCACCATTTTGGGCATCACGAACCTTACCAGCGTCAGATTGGTGAATCGCTACGATGTGGAGGGCATCAGCGAAGAGCTGTTCGAGCAGTGCGTTCCCACCGTGTTCAGCGAGCCCCAATCGGACAACGCCTCAGCCACGCTTCCCGTCGTGGAAGGCGCCGCCGTCTTCGCCGTTGAGTACCTTCCTGGCCAGTTTGACCAACGCGCCGACAGCGCAAGCGAATGCATCCAGCTCATCAGCCAAGGAGAGCGCCCGGCCGTACTGACGGCAAAGGTTTATCTGCTGGAAGGCAATTTAAGCGAGCAGGACGTTGACGCCATCAAGCATTACGTCATCAATCCCATCGAAGCGCGCGAAGCCTCCCTTGAGCCGCGCGCCACCTGCGTGCTCGAACAACCCGTTCCGCAAAAGGTCGAAATCATCGAGGGCTTTTCCTCGTTCGACGAGCAAGCGCTTGCGCAGTTTATCGCCGCGCGCGGGCTGGCCATGGACCTTGCCGACATCACCATGTGCCGCGACTACTTCGCCACCGAAAAGCGCGACCCCACCATCACCGAAATCAAGATGATAGACACCTACTGGTCGGATCACTGCCGCCACACCACGTTCGGCACGCAACTCACCGACGTGCAAATCGATGACGAGCTGGTAAAGGCAGCATTTGAGCGCTACCTTGAACTGCGCCACGAATTGGGCCGCGACGAAAAGCCCGTATGCCTTATGGACCTGGGCACCATCGGCGCGCGCTATCTTAAGAAAACGGGCGCGCTCACCAATTTGGACGAGTCCGAGGAAATAAACGCGTGCACCGTCAAAGTAACGGTCGATGTCAACGGCACCGACGAGGACTGGCTGTTCCTGTTCAAAAACGAAACGCACAACCACCCCACCGAAATCGAACCGTTCGGCGGTGCGGCCACCTGCATTGGCGGCTGCATTCGCGATCCTTTGTCGGGCCGCAGCTACGTTTACCAGGCCATGCGCGTTACCGGCGCGGCCAACCCGCTTGCCCCCGTTTCCGAAACGCTTGCGGGCAACCTTCCCCAGCGCAAGCTGGTGACGACGGCCGGTGCAGGCTATTCCAGCTACGGCAATCAGATTGGCTTGGCTACCGGCCAGGTAAGCGAGCTGTACCATCCCGGATACGCCGCAAAGCGCATGGAGATCGGCGCCGTTGTGGGCGCAACTCCTGCCAACCACGTGCGCCGCGAAACCCCCGATCCCGGTGACGTCATTATTTTGCTGGGCGGCCGCACGGGCCGC
>JAZQAV010000064.1:0-2502 GCA_045545435.1 Eggerthellaceae bacterium
ACTCCAACCCCGACGGCACCACCTACAGCGGCCAGACGGTGCGCCGTTTGGCCAGCATGCCGTGCGCTGCCGAAGACTTCCGCATTTTCTGGGATAACGCATATTGCGTGCACCACCTGTTCGACGAAGCCGACCAGCAAGACCAGCTGCTCGACATCGCCGAAGCGTGCGCCGAGGCGGGCAATCCCAACCGCTACTTCAAATTCGCGTCCACGTCCAAAGTAACCTTCCCGGGCGCTGGCATTTCCGGCATAGCCGCAAGTCCCGAGAACATGGAAGAGATCAAGCGGTTGGCAAGCGTCGCCATCATCAGCTACGACAAGGTCAACCAGATGCGCCATGTCAAACTGCTGAAAGATGCCGCGGGTATCGCCGAGCACATGAGCAAACACGCCCGTATTCTGCGCCCGAAATTCCAACTGGTGCAGGACAAGCTCAACGCTGGATTGGCGGAGGTTGGTGGCTGCACCTGGACAAACCCGCGCGGCGGTTACTTCGTGTCGTTCGACGCGCCTGAAGGTTGCGCGAAACGCATTGTTGCCCTTGCGAAAGAGGCGGGTGTGATTCTTACCGGTGCGGGCGCAACGTGGCCCTACGGCAACGACCCGCACGATTCCAACATCCGCATTGCGCCAACGCTTCCCCCTATCGAGGAGCTTGACATGGCGCTGGATGTTTTTGTTTGCTGCGTCAAGCGCGCCTATCTGGAAAAGCTGCTTGGCTAATCGAAGATCTCCCAAAAGCGGCGAGAATGTTTCGAGCGCGTCCTGTTACCAGGACGCGCTCTGCTGTTAGGGCCTCCTGCTGCTAAAGCGTTCCCCTCCGTGAAATCGCGCTGCGGAAGAAGCACGCGCCGCAGCTGAAACATTCCCTGTGGCCAAAACGCGTCCTGCAGCTGAAGCGTCCCCTGCCGCCAAAGCGCCCCCTGCTCTTCCGTGAAAACCATTATGTAAGCCATTCACGATTTAACTGCGCTTTCGTTCGCTTCTCGAAACAAAACTAACCCTATAATGCAATCTGCAATTCACAAAGGCCAACGCTCCGTGCGCACTTTCGTATGATGCTCAGCGCTTTTGCGAAGCGATGCCAATCATATGCAACGTATGCCCCACCGCAACAGGCAACGCACCGCAAACGCGCAGCGCACCCTCTTGCATGTCGCCGAGCTTGAGGCCTTCCGTACAGCAAGAGAAATGAGACATATGCAATCAGGCGATACTTTTGTAATACTCGCAATATTGGTCTACTTTATCGTAGTTATCACCATTGGCTTCATTTACGCGAAACGCTCTAATTCGTCGGCTTCCGAGTACTTCTTGGGCGGCCGCAAAGTGGGTCCGTGGTTCACGGCGCTTTCCGCAGAAGCGTCCGACATGTCCGGCTACCTGCTTATGGGTCTTCCCGGACTTGCGTATTTCACCGGTGCATCCGATGTAGGCTGGACGGCTATCGGCTTGGCAATTGGCACCTATCTGAACTGGCTTTTCGTTGCAAAACGACTGCGCAAATACTCGGTTGTGGCCTCTGACTCCATTACGCTGCCCGGGTTTTATTCGAACCGCTTCCATGACACCAAGAACATCATCGGCACCATCGCGGCCCTCATCATCTTGCTGTTCTTCTGCGTGTACTGCGGAAGCTGCTTCGTAACGTGCGGCAAGCTCTTCAACAGCCTGTTTGGCTGGGACTACCGCATCATGATGATTTTCGGCGCACTCATCGTATTCTTGTACACCATGGTGGGCGGCTATCTTTCGGTTGTTGCCACCGACTTTGTGCAAGGCTGCCTCATGTTCTTCGCGCTGGTGGTTGTGTTCTTCGGCTCCGTTACCATGGCGGGCGGCCTTGAGAACACCATCGCATTTTTGTCCGATATTCCCGGCTACCTCTCGATGACCAGCATGGCCGTTCCCGTAACTGCCGACGGTTACACGCTTTCCGAGGCAAGCTCGATGGTGGCCGCGGGCACCCTGCCCGAAAACTACGCAGTGGCACAGGGCGTGAGCAACGGCAAACCGCTGTTTGGCATTCCTGCTGAATACGGCCTGCTCACCATTATTTCCACCATGTCGTGGGGCCTTGGCTATTTCGGCATGCCGCAGGTTCTGGTTCGTTTCATGGGCATCCGCAACGAGGAGGAAGTAAAAACTTCGCGTCGCATCGCCATCGTTTGGGTGGTTATATCCATGGCCGCGGCCGTTATGATCGGCATCATCGGTCGCTCGATTATCCCCATCGAGTTCCTGACCAACTCAAGCGCGGAAAGCATCTTTATTAGGCTGTCGCAAATCATGCTCCCCTCGTTCTTCTGCGGCTTGGTTGTTTCGGGCATTCTGGCTGCGTCAATGTCTTCGGCTTCTTCGTATCTGCTGATCACGGGCTCGTCGGTGGCCGAGAACATTTTCCGCGGCGTTTTCAAACGCGACGCCACCGACAACCAGGTGCTTATCGTGAGCCGCATCACGCTTGCAGCTGTTCTGCTGTTCGGCATCTTTGTTGCCT
>JAZQAV010000065.1:0-3133 GCA_045545435.1 Eggerthellaceae bacterium
GGCAGTCACAAACGCGGTCTCGCCTTCCACGACACCAGAAAGCTCGGTTGCCCCCTCGAATACCCAGCGTGCGTCATCGATGCTTTCGTTTGCAACGCGCACAAAGAAGCGTCGCTTCGCCGCTGCGGCATCGGCAAGCTCGACCGTCTCTGCGTCCCATCCGGAATAAACGGTGCACCCGGGGTTCTTCGCGGCTTCCACGACATCGGCGACAACGGCGCTTGCGGTTGCATGGGACCCAGCGCCGCGGCCGTAGAACATCACATCGTCAACCATGTTGCCGTGGACGAGCACCGCGTTGAACACGTCGGCCACTGCGAACAGCGGGTTGTTGTGCGCGACCATGAACGGTGGCACGAGCAGCTGCGGAGCGCCTTCAGCCAGCTTGCTGTCTGCGACCAATTTGATTTCGCAATCCATCTTTGCGGCGTAGGCAAAGTCTTCAGTGGTGATCTTCGAGATGCCCTCAGTTTGTACACCAGAGAAATCAACGCGTTTTCCGAGTACGATAGAGCTCAAAATCGAGATTTTGCGACATGCGTCATGGCCTTCGATATCTGCAGTTGGGTCACGCTCGGCAAAGCCCTTGTCCTGGGCTTCTTTAAGCGCGGCTTCAAAACCGACGCCTTCTTTATTCATCTTGGTGAGAATGTAGTTAGTGGTGCCGTTTAAGATGCCGGAAATGCGCTCGATCTTGTCGGCGGTCAGGCATTGCAGCAACGGACGGATAATGGGAATGCCGCCACCTACGCTTGCACCGAACAGGAAGCTTGCGTTGTGCTCTTTGGCACATGCGAACAGTTCAGGGCCTTTTGCGGCGACGAGCTCCTTGTTCGACGTGACCACGCTCTTACCGGCCTCCAGCGCGCCCTTCACGAAGGTAAACGCCGGTTCCACGCCGCCCATAGTCTCGACGACAATGCTTATCTGCGGATCTTCCAAAATCACGTTTACGTCGTTGGTCAGAACCTTTTCCACGGGCTCGCCAGGAAATTCGCGGATGTCAAGAACGCGGCCGACAACCACGTCGTCGCCAACGTTGTTTTTGAGTATGTCGCCGTTTGCGTTAACGACGTCAAAAACGCCGGAGCCGATTGTGCCGAAACCCATAATCGCAATTTTGATTGTCATGTGCGTTGCTCTTTTCTGGTTGTGTGAGGACGTTTCCTAGAGATGCGCAGTGCTAATTTGCATTGGCTAAGGATACACGCTGCAGGTGTTTAACAGCGCGTTCGTGTAGTCGGTATTCGTCGGAGTGCCCTGTTGGGCGGCGTGTTTGGCGCAGCTACGCGTCTTCGCCGAGCTCTGCCGCCCAATCGAAGTCGGGTGGGGGCGCTGATGGGAAGAACATGCCAGCGTCTTCGGATGCCGGCAGCCCGTCCCATTGGCAGGTTTGCATGTCCACGCGCGGCGGTTCGCCTTCGGGTGTGGAAAGAAATGTGACCCCTTCTGCTTCAAGCATCTTGAACTGCGCGTCGGGGCCACCGAACGCGAAACCGTCGGTGAGCCGGCCGTCTTTAAAGACGATACGGTGGCAGGGAATCGAATCTGGGTCGAGCCCAGGGCGCGGGTTGGAGCGAAGCGCGAAACCAACGTAGCGCGCGCTGCGCGGCCGGCCGACCATGCGGGCGATTTGCCCGTATGTGGCGACCTTCCCGCGCGGCACTTGCAGCACCGCCTCAAACACGCTGTCGGCAAATTCCCCCATGGGCGCATTGTACACGATGCGGTTTCGCGGCCGGGGCAGCTTGGTGCAGTCGAGGTGCTGCTGGGCCTGGTGAAAAAGGGGCGGTTTGCGAAATGATGAGGCGCCGAACGGGGGCAAAATGGCAAAAAAGCGGCAGTTTGCGAAACGGGTCCGCCCTGGCAGAGCGAACCGCCTTCGCAAACGCGGCGTTTTTGGACAGATTGAGCCAGTTCAACAGTGCGGAGTTTCGCAAACGTGCCTCTTTTTGCCAAAACGCGTAGCTAACAGAGGTCTGACAATTAAGGATATGGGCAACTCTGGGGTAGAATCGTGCAAATCGACCCACGAGACAACAAGCGTTATTCCGAGCTGAGACTGTCATTTGTGTCGAGCGCGCGGGTAACCCGCATCGATGGCCAGCAGTTCACGGAATACGCGCGGAACGTGCTCACGAGATGGAAGGTGTAGTCGATGGACGGGATGCTCGACGAGGCGTTGAGGATTGCGAGGGAAAATACCCGCATCCTATCAACCATTACGAGGAGTACGAAGACTGCTTCGTGTTCGATAGCGACGATGGCACCGAACACGTCGGCGGTACGAGGAGCCCGATAGTCATCAGGAAATCGGATATGGCTGCTTTGAACTTTGACCCCGCGTTCTTTTGGGGGCTTGACGCAGATGCGGAAAATGCTGGAGATGTTCTGGCAGAGGGAGAAGTGGCGTAGCTAACAGAGGTCTGATGATAAAGGGTATAGGCAACTTGACGTGCTGACTTTTGGTAAAATGGCACTGCGTCTCCGATGATGCCCGCTGGCAACATCCGGGGCGCTATCCTATTAACCTATGGTTGCCTTCGTGGCCGAAAATGCACATTCCACCACGCCCGAATACTCGGTTTCAAAGAATACGCTTAGCAAATCGAAGTCTGATAATTGAGGTCATAGGCAACCAAAAGCGAAGAAGCTAGGAGAGGGAAATGTATATGGGAACTGGGGAGATCGTAGGGGCGATGCTGCCATGGCTGATCGGGGCGGCGCTGTACGTTATCGCTGCCGTATGGATCGCGGAGGCGGCGGAAAGCCGCGGATGCGGCAAGTCGAAAGGAGCCCTGACGGCACTCGGAATCGTGCTCACGCCGGCAATCGTTGGCATATGGGCTCTTTTGACGACCATGCCGACCGGGCAAATACTGGAACACGAAAGCGAGGAGCAGGATCCGACCTGCTGAAAGCTTCAGCACCGAGCAGGTGTAGCAACAGGGCCTACCATGATTGAGCTAACAGAGGCTAGGTCAATAAGGTAATGGGCAACTTCAAGGAGATGGGCGGTGGCAACAAAAAACTCAATATTGCTCGGGCGGAGAAGTGGGGATCTCACGATAAGTGATGCCTCCAATCGCTTTTTCTCGCGTGTCCAAGAAGAAGCCTCGCGTTTTGGAAAGGT
>JAZQAV010000066.1:0-4762 GCA_045545435.1 Eggerthellaceae bacterium
CGTCGCCTACGTTGTCGCCTACGTTGTCAGCAATGGTTGCAGGGTTGCGCGGGTCGTCCTCGGGAATGCCCGCTTCGACCTTACCTACAAGGTCGGCTCCAACGTCAGCAGCTTTGGTGTAAATACCGCCGCCAACACGGGCGAACAGCGCAACGGCAGATGCGCCGGTAGCGAAGCCCTCAACCATGCCAACATGCTCGTGCATAAGCTGAGCAGTGTCGACGCCAAATACCAAAAGAATGAGCCACAGCGAAAGGCCCATAAGGGCAAACGAAGCAACGCACAGACCCATGGTGAGGCCGGATTTGAAGCTTACGTTAAGAGCTTTCGCAACGCTTTCTTCGGCTGCGTGCGTGGTACGGGTGTTCGCGCGCGTAGCAACGAACATGCCAACGTAACCAGCTGCCGCAGAAAGAACGGCGCCCGTTACGAATGCAGCTGCGGTAACGGGTGAAAGCGCAAGGGCCATAACAACGGCAACGGCGATTACAAAGATGATGAGCATCTTGTACTCTGCCATCAAGAATGCCTGAGCACCCTGCTGAATTTTAAGTGAGATGTTGTTCATCTTGTCCGGACCTGGATCTTGTTTCAAGACCCAGCTGCCCAGATAACCCGCAACTGCGATGCCGATAGCAGCGCATATGGGGGCCATCCACGCAATACTTGTTGAAATCACGTGATTCCTCCTTGATCTAACCTACGAAAAGCTGTTGCCTTCCCGCTGGGCATTAAAGCGGGAAAACAACAACCTGCTTATTGTAGGGCATCAGTAATTGAAGTGTTTGAATATTGAGTGTTTTTGCACATGAAGTGAACAAATACTTGGTCAGAGGTAGCGCTTTCCTAACATATCTGACACAAGTGACTCAAAAAGTGTTGAAAAAGGCAACGCTTTTCAGTTGCTATAAATTGTTTCTCACCCAATTGATGTTGCCAAGAACCGTATCGATGAGCTCTTGTTTTGAGGAGAACTTGATCATCGGGCGCAACCAGGAAATGAAATCCAAAGCTATAACGCGTCCATACAGGTCGCCGTCAAAATCAAGGATGTGGGCCTCGCAGAAAGCGTTTGTAACGTCTTCGAATGTTGGTGAAACGCCAACGGATACGGCGGCTTTGTACGTGGTGCCATCAATGGCGCAGTACGCCGCGTACACCCCTTCTCCAAGTGCCCTTAAGGAGGGTTCAATTGAAACGTTGGCGGTTTTAAACCCAAAGGTACGCCCGTCTTGGCGGCCGGGGGTCACCGGTCCGCTCAGGCGGTACGGGCGCCCCAGTAGCTCGTTTGCCTCTTCAATGGCGGTACCCGTTGCAAGTAGCGACCTAATGCGCGTAGCGGTAATAGGAATGCCCGTCAGGGTTGCCAAATTATGGCCCACTACGTTCATGTTGTGTTGGTTGCCCCAGCTCACGAGGTCAGAAAGCGTACCCTGCGCTTTAAAGCCAAATCGAAAGTCGCTGCCTACGTGCAATGATGCAGGCGTATAGGTGCCAAACGCAGTTTCCAAGAACAAAGAAGGCTCAAGCGCGGCGAATTCGCGGGTGAACGTGAAAACAACTACGCGATCGACGCCCGAAGCCGCAAGGGCGGCAACACGATCGCCGTTGCTCGCAAGTTTCACGAAGCCGTTCTTGGCAAATAGCTCATCAGGGTCGATGTCGAAGGTTACCGCAACGGCGGGACAATTGCGGGAGCGAGCATCGAGGATGGTTTCCTCAATGAGAAACTGGTGGCCTTTGTGGTATCCATCGAATACCCCAAACGCGCAGGCGGTTCCCGCAATTGCTTCAAGTCCCGTAAACGCGGTGTCCAGGTAAACTATTTCAGCCACGAAAGACTCCAATCGAAAATATGCAATCAGGTTTCCAACGGCGTTGTTGGGCGTCGTAAGCATACACCGCTTTTAACCTGTTATTGCAAATCATCGCTATTTTTTCCTCAGCGTGTGGCGGAAAAGAACTCGCGCAAACGCGCGAGGTGCAGATGCATCGTTCGAATGGAGCTTCTTTATCAAGGGGCTCATATAACGTTACAGTGGATTCATCGAAGGCGTTCCCATTGGCAAGCTTTGTTTCAAACGCATCCATGAAGGCATAGCGGAACCCCAGAAGCGCGACGGGGTCAAGTGCCGCACGTTCTTTAACGCTTTCCAACGTTTCAAGCGTCACGCAGTCGGAAAGATTGAGGTTTCCCACAAGCATGCGCTGAAGGCCTGTCATGCAGGCGCAGGTGCCCAGCGAGCGACCCAAGTCTCTTGCTAGTGAGCGGATATAGGTGCCCTTTGAAACTTCAAGGAGTATCTCCCACGACACGGTGCCGTCTTCATCGATATCAACCGTAACAAGATCGGCGTCGTATATTTCAATGGGACGCGCTTCGAGCTCGATCGACTCCCCCGTACGGGCACGCTTGTACGCCGGTTTGCCGTCGATTTTGATGGCCGAAAAAGCTGGCGGTACTTGCATGCTGGGCCCGATCATTTCCTGAACGCGTACGCGGGCGTAATCCTCATCGCGCAACAGAAAAGGAACATCAGCGGTTTTGGTGACTTCACCCTCGCTGTCGCAGGTATTGGTTTCAAAGCCAAAGGTAACACGTGCCGCATAGCGCTTTTGATGCCCAACCATATAACGGTCCAGCCGCGTTGCAGGTCCAATGCAAACAGGAAGCACACCTTCGGCCAAGGGATCCAACGTTCCCGTGTGCCCTACGCGTCGTTCTCCAAAAACCGAGCGGACGCGATTGACAGCATCGTGAGACGACATGCCACGTGGCTTGTTCACTCCTATAACGAGCGAGTAGTCTGATGTTCCGCGTTTCATAAAAGACAGCCTTACCTAAAAAATGGTTTAGCGGAATAAGGAGCGCAACGTTTCGCGCAATTGATCACGCGCTTCGTCGATGGTTCCCTCAATAGTGAATCCCGCCGCAGCCGTGTGTCCGCCACCACCAAAACGTCGTGCTATCACCGATACATCGGTATCGTCTTTGGCGCGGAAACTACCCTTCACCAGGTTGTTTTCTTCACGCAGGACGCACGCAACGCGAACGCCTCTAATCTGACGAATTGCGTTAATGAGCGGATCGGTGTCAGGCTTTTGGGCTTCGCAATCGCGCATGTCGTCAAGGGTTACCCATGAAAGCACGCATGCGCCGCCGCAGAAGAATTCCATGCGGTCGATAATGCGGCTTTCAAGACGCAGTGAAGGAAGCGTTCTGTTGTGCATGGTTTCTTTTGCAACCAGTGCTGGATTTGCGCCCGCTTCAACCATTTGCGCGGCCGCTTCGAACGCGTTCTTGTCAACGTTTTGAAACTGGAAGCAACCGGTGTCGGTAACCAGTCCCGTGTAGGCGCAGAGCGCACAAGAAACGGGTGGTTCGCTGAACAGGATTTTCTCAAGTTGCCAGATGAGCGTGGTGGTTGATGCAGCTTGAGGGTCGACGTACACATAGGTGCACATAGTGGTATCAACTGCATGGTGATCGATGGTTACCGAAAGGGCGCAGCTATCTAAGAGCGATGGAGCATACTGGCCAAGACGCTCGCGCGTGGGAACATCGACGCCAACAAACACATCGAACGAATCTGTTACTTGGCTTGCCGGAACAAAGCTATCGAAACCCGGAAGAAAAGAGAACGCGGGGTCGAGTGCATCGTCGGTGGGCGTGGTAACCGTGACGGTTTTGCCAAGCTCTTTAAGGGCGTGTGCAAGAGAAAGCTGTGAGCCAATGCAATCGCCATCGGGGCCAATATGCCCGCAAACAACAAACGAATTGTTGTCTTTAATCACCTGGGCAATCTCTTCAAGCGTGGTATTGGTTTGGGCGGTTACGGCCACTGCTCTCTCCTGATTCGTTCGCGTTTCTATAAGGGCGACTATTCAGATTCGCTCTGGGTGGCATTGCGCTCTTGTGCAAGCTTTTCGTGACGCTTGCGCTCGCTTTCGAGAGCAATTGCGATGCGCTCCGCCTGATCGACGCTTTTATCCAAGAAGAATCGCAGTTCGGGGGCTACGCGCCACGTAAGCTTTTTGCTCATAAGCGTGCGAATGCGCCCTGAGGCACTCTTGAAAGCCGCTTCAACGGCATCGTAGTTTTTGGGCTCAGCGGTGTAATACACATTGCAAACGCTTCGATCGAAGCTTACCTCGCAGCCCGTAATGGTGACCAAGCTGAAGCGCGGATCCGAAATCTCGAACATCAAAATCTCGGCTATAACCTGACGTGCTTGTTCGTTCACCTTGCGGCTTGATGCACCCTGTTTCATGGTGAATCCTTTCTATATGGCAAGCGGGGCCAAGCACGATATTGCTTGACGCCCGCTTGTAATAATACGGTATAACGTGTGCGCATGCACGCGTATGGTTACTCGGTGCGCTCGACTTCCTTAACGACGAAGCCTTCGATGGTGTCGCCAATCTTAAGGTCCTGATAGCCTTCAATGCCAAGACCGCACTCGTAGTTTTGTTTGACCGACTTAACGTCGTCTTTGAAGCGACGCATAGAGGCCAGCTTGCCTTCGAAGATAACCGTACCGTCGCGAACGATGCGAACACGGTCGTCGCGATGGAGCTCGCCTTCGGTAACGTAGCAGCCGGCGATTAGGCCAACCTTGGGAACGCGGAACAGCTCGCGCACTTCGGCGATACCGGTATCCTCTTCGACGATATCGGGTGAAAGAAGGCCCACACGCGCTTGGTTGATGTCCTCAATGGCCTGATAGATAACGCGGTACAGCCTGATGTCAACCTTTTCCTT
>JAZQAV010000067.1:0-6605 GCA_045545435.1 Eggerthellaceae bacterium
TTCCGCAGCCGAAGGCGAGGAGCTGTAGGCCTACCGCACTCCCTGCGAGGCCACCGCGCAAGGCGAGGAGCTGTTGGGGCACCACGACACCCTAGTTGGTCGTCAACGCAGGACGTATGGCAGCGCGCGTCTACTCGGCACGAAAACGCGGATCAAGCGCGATGGCGTCCAGTTTCGCCATAACGACGTCCTCAACCTCCATGCACAGCGGAATAGCAAGGTCCTCTTCAAAGACCACGCGCTGGTACTGACCGCATTCATCGCAGTTCTGCAAACGATGGCTCGAATCGCCTTCCACGTGAAAGTAATGCAGACGCGAAGCATTCTCGGTACCACACACACCGCAGCGCATGCGCTCGAACGGCCACACGGTTCCGCACATGCTGCAGTACTGCTCGCGTGCGCGACCATCAATTCCCACACCCGCCGCCACATGGGAGGCAACAGCGTGCGAGCCGCATACGGGACACGTAAGCGGATGCTCACGCTGCGCGCTGTTCTTGATGTCCTTGGGAACCGCATCGAAAAGCTTTTCGGCTGCGGGTTGCACATGGGCGCGCAGGGCAAAAGAAACAACCATCATCACCAGCGACGACGGTACTTCCCCACCAATGCCAAAGCTGTCGAAATCCTTCAAGCACGCCTCAATAAACTCAGGCGGTTTGGAGCCAGCGCGTTTCAAGTCGAACTTCGCGACCAGCTTGTACCAATCGATTGCCGCCAGGGCTTCGGCAACATCTGGTTCAAGGCCTGCATTTTCCACGAAGTAATCGGCAATGCGCATACAGGTGCCGAAGAACTTCACCTCGTCTATTGTCACCGGCGCTTTTTCCAACATCGGTTCGAATGCAAGGTACGCAGCCTCGGCCTCTTCTGCGGGCAAGCCTTCGTATTCAAGACCGTCCGAGACGCCATCGGCACGCTCCTGCTGAAGCTTGAACAGGCCTTCGAAAAAGTCAAGGCGAGCCGCATCGGCCTCAGACGCTTCGCGCTTGTACGCCTCGATAGCATCGTGAACAAGCAGAAGATTCATTGCATCAATCCTTTTCAATCATAAAAATGGGGCGAAGGGAGATACCTTCGCCCCACAGTTAACGCACCAACGCGTTATTTCTTGCCAAGCGAAGCCCGAGACGCAATACGCTTGCGATCGGCATCGGGAACCTCTTTGACAACCAGGTGCTTGCCGTCTTCGATCTCTTCGCGAGCCCAGAAGCCCCAGTGATACAGAGCGTCGGCCTCGGAAATTTGACCGTTGCCGAACATGACCTTGATCATGCCGCGGTACGGCTGGAAAACGCCGGCACCCAGGAAGATATGGGCAACAACGAACACAACCAATACCAGGAAGAACAGGTCATGGATAAAGCGCATCGCGATGAGCACCGACGCGCTCATGGGCACAACCGTGGTGCCCAGCCACAAGAACAAGCCCGAAATGCCCATCATGATACCGCCGACAATAAGCATGCCGTCGGCAAAACGCTGACCAGACTTAACTTCATCCTGATCGGGCATGTGCACCTTTTTGGGCATAAGCATGTAAGGCACGAATTTCTTGAGGAACTCAACATCTTCCGGCGTCCAGCGGGCGAAGTATTTCTTGAAGAAACGCCCCACACCACTGGGAGAGCCAATCATGCCCACGAAGGGCATAACGACGAAGATGACGCCCACGATACGATGCGTAATCTTCATGAAACGGGTAACGTCGGGGCTCATTGCCGCAAGCTGCGGAACGAATACGAACAGACCCGAAATCATAAGCCACACGCACGAAATAGCAACCGTGCCATGCACAACGCGGGTGAGTTTTGAGTGCCTTTGTATGAAACGTACTTCAGCCATTATCGCTCACCTGCCTCTTTGTCGATATGCTTTACAACTTCGCCGGTATCAACGTCAATAACGTCGTACTTAGCCTCGTCGTAGCGCAGCTCGTCGCGCCTGTAGCCCACACCGGAGATGAAGCACAGACCCAAGCCGGCGATAAGCGCGATGAAACCGATGCCCAGCACGGGCTTCATCACTTGAGAAGCACCGGTCATCCAGCTGATGGACGGGTTAACCGGCAGCTCGTAGCCGGCAATGTCGTACTTCAGCACATGGATAACGTGCGTGCCGCCCATTTCGTTGATGCCGTAAATGGACGCCTTGTTAAAACCCTTATCCTTCAGGACGGCCAAACGCTCGTTGGCAATCTTGATCATCTCGTCGCGATCGCCAAACAGAAGAGCACCCGGCTGGCAGGTGGTCACGCATGCCGGATCCATGCCATGACGAATGCGGTCAACACAACCAGTGCACTTGTTGATGCGGATGTTGGAGCCCGTAAGGTCGTCGGTACCGGTGTGGCGCGGAATGTCGAACGGGCAAGCGCCGCGGCAATACGAGCAGCCGATGCACTTGGTGGCGTCGTAGGTTACCATACCGGTTTCGTCGTAATACAGAGCACCCGACGGACACACCGTAACGCATGCCGCATCGGTGCAGTGCATGCAAGCGCGCCTGCCAATAGCCCAGTCGATAGGACGATAGGGATTGGTTGACTCCATCTCGTCAAACGTGATGGTAAGGCGCGTGTTAGCGCCCACGTCGTAGGGGCACTGCAGTGACGCGCTCCACTCTTGGGAGTTGGTCTCCGTGGGAGAGGGAAGCTTGTTCCAGGTCTTGCATGCTACCATGCAGCCCTTGCAACCAGAGCAGCGCGAAGAGTCAAACAGGATTGCCTTCTCGCCTGCCGTGTACTTGTTCTGCTCGTCCAAATGGACGCGATTAAGCTCTTTGTGCAGTTTTTCCATTGCTTATTCCCCCCTTCCCTATTTCTTTTTGACGTCCACGAGGAACGCCTTGTACTCGGGGATGTAGCTGTTGGGATCGCCAACGTTGGGCGTGAGCTCGTTGGTGACCTCGCCCTTGCTGTAGCGGTTGGTCCAGTCCCAGTGATGGATCATGCCAACCAGATGCACGGTCTTGCCCTGAACGGTCATGGGCTGAATACGCTTGGTAACCAGCGCGTTCATGGTGACCGACGAACGGTTGTTGAACACCACTACCTCGTCGCCGTTCTTGATACCCTTCTCGGCAGCAAGCTGCTCGGACATCTCGATGAACTGACGCGGCTGGATTTCATCGAGCACGGGGCACATGCGCGTTTGGGCGCCCGTCTGCCAATGCTCGGTAATGGAGTACGTGGTTGCCACAATGGGATATTGCGATGCGTCGCCCTTCTTCACCGACTCGTTGTTCGCGAACTTGATCATCGGCGAGTTAAGAGCACCGTTGAGCAGGTTCTTCTCGACAGGCGTCTCGAAGGGCTCGTAGTGCTCGGGCAACGGAGCGTCTTTCATGCCCGTGGTAACGAAGTTGGCGTGCAGCTCGTCCTTCATGAAGAACGCGGGGCACTTCTCCGGCGGGTTGGGAGCGTCAACCGAGCCCCAAGCAAAGTCGGGAACGTCGTTGCGCTTCCAGGTGTCGCCCGTCCACTCAACCAGCACGCGGTTGGGATTCCACGGCTTGCCCTGCGCGTCGGCCGATGCGCGGTTGTAAATAACGCGGCGGTTTGCCGGCCAGCTGAATGCCCAGTTGGGATACAGACCCAATCCACCGGGGTCTTTGTCGGCAACCATTTCACCGGTTTTCTCGTTAACGTGACGACGAGAAACACGCTGGATGGACGGATCGTAAGGATCGGCATTGTTGCCATAGAAGCCACCGTAAATCCAGATGGCGTTGGCGGTGGTGCCATTGGCGGCAAGGCCGGTGAAGCTGTCGAGCAGCTCAGGAGCCTTCTTGCCCAAGTCGGTGTTGTCATCGATCTTGTAGCCGTTAAGAGCCCAGGCTACAGGACGCGGATCGATCTCACCGTCTACGTAGTAGTCCCACTTAACGTTGAGGATGGCCTCGGGGCACGCGCCGCCTTCCTTCTTGTAAAGATCGACGATCTCGCGCCACAGAAGGTCGCACATCTCATAGTCGGGCTTTGCCTCGTCAATGGGATCGACTGCCTTTTGGCGCCACTGCATCCAACGGCCGGAGTTCAGGATGGTGCCCGACTTCTCGTAGATGAGGGCAGCAGGCATCAGGTAAACCTCGGTGTTGATCTTGGAAGGATCCATGTCGGGCGCGTTCCAGAACGACGCCGTAGCGGTTTCAACCCAGTCGGCCACAACCAGCCAGTCAAGATTGCACATGGCGTTGCGGTTGAACTTGGCGTTGGGGTCGGACACGACGGGGTTTTGGCCCCAGGCGAAGTAGCCCTTCATGATGCCCTGGTTCATGAGCTCAAAGGTTCCGATGGTGGTGTAAATGTCACCGTTCTTCGGGATCTTCGGCAGCCAGTCGTAACCGTAATCGTTCTCGACGGTTGCGTATTTGCCGTACCACTCTTTCAGGCCCGAAATCAGGAACTTGGGCTTGTTGACGTAGTAGCCCTGCGCGTTGGGCTGCGTTTCCAGCCATTTGCGCAAAGTGGGCGTGTTCTCAACGCTCGGCCACTTCAGATAGCCGGGGAAGTCAAACACGAGCATGGCCATGTCGGTTGCGCCCTGAACGTTGGGCTCGCCGCGCAGTGCGTTCACGCCGCCACCAGCAACGCCAACGTTGCCAAGCAGCAGCTGAACGAGCGTCATGATACGCGTGTTCTCAGAACCGTAGTGGTGCTGGGTTTGGCCAAGAGCGTACAGGATGGTGCCGGATTTCTCGGGAGCACCGGTTGATGCATAGGTTTTGTAAACCAGCTCGAGCGTTTCGGGGTCCATGCCGCAAACGTCGCATACCGTTTCGATGGTGTAGCGAGAGTAATGCTTCTTCATGATGGCCCATACCGAATGATCGTAATCCGGGTTGGACGTGTCATCGATGTTGGCGATACGCTTGATGGTTTGAACCTTCTTGGGCGTAAAGGCGGGCACGCCTGCTTCGCTCATCCAAGACTGTGCGCCGTCGGACTCAGATTCAATCTGGTAGCCCCAGGCACTGGTGTCGTACTTATGCTTCTCTTCGTTCCAGCCACTGAAGAAGCCGGTTTCGGGATCGAAGTTGTACGTGTCTTTGATGAGATACGTTGCGTTGGTGTACTCGTTGACGTACTCGGTTTGCTCAAGACGATTCTCGATGATGTAGTTGATAAGACCGCCGTAGAAAGCGATATCGGTGCCCGAACGGATGGGGCAATAAATATCGGCCTGGGAGGCGGTGCGGGTATAGCGCGGATCAACGACGATCCACTTTGCACCAGCGTCCAAAGCGCGCTGAACCCATTTTGAACTGACGGGGTGATTTTCGAGGTTATTGGAGCCGCACGACAGCAAAACGTCGGCGTTTTTGAGGTCGCAATAGTGGCCCGTCATAGAGCCGCGACCGAATGAAGGTGCCAGACCGGCAACCGTGGAGCTGTGTCAAACTCGCGCCTGATTGTCGATGGCCACCACGCCCAGTGAGCGCATGACCTTAAGAATCAGGTATTCCTCCTCGGAGTTTTGCTGGCTGCCGCCCATCGAACCAATGGCGGGCGTGTAGTTGCATACAACGCCGTCCTCTTGCTCAATGAACGTTGCGTCGCGCGTGTCCTTCACGTGGCGCGCGATTTCTTTCATCATCTGGTCCCAGGAAATTTCTTCCCACTTAGATGAACCCGGACGACGAACCATGGGTTTGGTCACGCGCTCGGGATTGTGGATGATCTTGCCTGTTTTGTCATCCACGATGTTGCGCAGCTGGAACATAGCCGCGCCCTTCGGGCACAGACAGCCCTCGTTGATGGGGTGATCGGGGTCTCCCTCAAGGTTGATGAGCTCGCCGTCGCGAACAGAGCAGATCAAACCGCAGCCGCCAGAGCAATAGCAGCAAATATTGGTGTACTCCTCCGTGTTCACGAGCTTCCAATCGTCAGCGCCGCCCTCGATTGCGAACGCTGTCGAATAGGTGGAAAGCTCATAAGCCATGGACCCCGCAAAGGCCAAAGCCGTGGCTTTGAAGAAACCCCTGCGTGTTAACTCCATGAGCTAATCACTCCTTTCCTCTATCCCTCGTCTTCGTATGCCCCTCCCACAGGACATACGCGAACTTGGGCGTAATTATCCCAAGCTAAGTTAATGATATCGTAGTGAATCATTATTTTTAAGCGGAGAGGGCGACAAACGGCCGCTAATGGCGATGAGCGCAACGGGTTTTGCGTGCCACGAACGCATCCGACTCGACGCGCGGCGGCGAACAGCGTGCGCTGCGTGCTCGCAAGTTTTAACGCGCGCAATGCGAGCAGCGTGCGCTGCGTGCTCGCAAGTTTTAATGCAAGCGCAATCCCCTGCTCACCAACGCGCGCGAAGGACCCGAAAGCAATTTCACGCGCACAGGTTGGAAATAGCCAAGCGAGAACGTCAGGAATCGCCTCCGTGCACGATTGCGGCGGCAGATCGGCCGGAAATGCCAGAAAACGCCTCCGTGCACGATGCCCGAAAATCGCTACCTGACAATATGCTCATCGAGATGCGGCGAGAGACCCCTGCGTCTCTCGATGAGATTGCGGGCTTTGAGCCCGTCTTGGTCGCGGGTTAGCATGGCCTCGAATCGTAAAACCGGACTGCCAGAGCCGCATAGAGGAAGGG
>JAZQAV010000068.1:0-14810 GCA_045545435.1 Eggerthellaceae bacterium
ATGTTTCCGGCGGACAGCGCCAGCGTCTTGCCATTGCGCGAGCGCGTGCCACCGATGCGCGCGCGTTTTTGTTCGACGACAGTTTTTCGGCGCTCGATTACAAAACCGACGCAGCGCTGCGCCAAGCTCTGGCCGCGCAAATGCAGGGGAAAACGGTCATCGTCGTTGCGCAGCGCGTGGCGACGGTGCTGCGTGCCGATAAAATCATTGTTCTTGACGAGGGCCGCGTTGCCGGTATGGGCACCCACCAGCAGCTGATGGAAAGCTGCCCCACGTATCGCGAGATTGCCCTTTCGCAGCTTTCTGAAGCCGAGTTGGCCAAAGGAGGTGCGCGATGAGCGAACGCGACGAAGAACAGCAGCGGCAACTTGACGAGCTGCGCGAACGTAAGAACAATCCCAAACGCAGACGCGGCCATGGCGGAGTTGCCGGCCCGGTGCGCGGCATGATCGCAACCGACAAACCACGCGATTTGAAGGGCACGGTCAAAAAGCTCCTCAAGGTTATGGGGCGCTTCAAGGCTGCCCTTTTCGTGTCGCTTTTGTTAACCATAGGCTCAACCATCTTCAGCATCGTGGGCCCCAAAGTGCTTTCGTTGGCAACTACCGAGCTGTTCGAAGGCATTACGGCCAAAGTGGCCGGCACGGGCGGAATCAACTACGAGGCCATTGCGTACATACTGTTGCTCACCCTGTTCCTGTACGGGCTTTCTGCTGCGTTTTCGTTCGCGCAGGGCTGGGTGCTCACCACGGTGTCGCAGAAGACAAGCTTTGAGTTCCGCCGTCAAATAGCCGAAAAGGTTGACAAAATTCCGGTTGGCTATTTTGAGCGCACGAGCGTTGGCGACACGCTCTCGCGCATCACCAACGATGTGGATACGCTGGGTCAAACGCTCAACCAGGGAATCGTGCAGGTTATTACCGCGGCGGTGACGCTTGTTGGCGTGCTTGCCATGATGCTGTACATCAACTTCCTTATGACCTTGGTCACGCTGGTGCTGCTGCCGCTCACGATGCTGTTCATTCGCGTGATCGTGCAGCGATCGCAAAAGTATTTCTTCCAGCAGCAAGAATCGCTGGGCGAAATTGACGGCCTTATTGAGGAGACGTTCTCGGGCCATGCGGTGGTAAAAGCGTTCAACCGTGAACCGCAGGTGGTTGAAACCTTCAAGAATGCCAACGATGTGCTGTACGAGTCGGCCTGGAAGTCGCAATTCATAAGCGGTTTAATGCGGCCGGCAATGGATTTGGTGGGAAATCTTACCTACGTGGTGGTTGCCATCATGGGCGCCGTGTTCGCGACGCGCGGCATTATCACGGTGGGCGATATTCAGGCGTTTATCCAGTACGTGCGCAACTTTAACCAGCCTATTCGCCAGCTTGCGCAGGTGTCCACCATGCTCCAGCAAACAGCCGCTGCCGCTGAGCGCGTTTTCGATTTTTTGGAGATGCCCGAAGAAGAACCCGAGCAGCCGCAGATTCAGGCAAGCGCGTGTGAAACCACGGTTGAGTTCGACCATGTTCGCTTTGGATATGATCCGGAAAATCCCGTGATTTCCGATTTCACCGCACGGGTAGAGGCGGGTCAGACGGTGGCATTGGTGGGTCCCACGGGAGCAGGGAAGACCACCATCGTAAAGTTGCTCATGCGCTTTTGCGATGTGCAGGGCGGTGCTATTCGTTTGGGCGGGCATGATTTGCGTGAGTTCTCGCGCGACGACGTGCGCGACCAGTTTGGAATGGTGCTACAAGACACCTGGCTCTTTGGCGGAACTATCAGGGATAACATCCGTTATGGAAACCTGGATGCCACCGATGAGGAAATAAAGCGGGCGGCGCACATGGCGTTCGCGTGGCATTTCATAGAAACGATGCCCGGCGGACTTGATTGCGAGATAAACGAGGACGGCAGCAATATCTCACAAGGGCAGCGCCAGTTGCTCACCATTGCGCGGGCGTTTTTGGCGAACCGTCGTATGCTCATCCTTGATGAGGCAACGTCGTCGGTGGATACGCGCACCGAAGAGCGCATCCAGCAGGCTATGGACAATCTCATGAAGGGGCGCACCTCGTTTGTGATCGCGCATAGGCTTTCCACTATCAAAAACGCCGATCTGATCTTGGTTATGCGGGAAGGCGATATTGTTGAGCAGGGAACGCACGAGCAACTGCTTGCCTTGGGCGGATTCTATGCCGAGCTCTATAACTCGCAATTTGCAGACTAAGCTGCAAAGGGTTTTTGGGCGTTGCGCTGCGTGATCTTCGCGATGTAACGCGCAATGGGGGATACCGCATAGCTTTGCGTGCGGGTGCTATCGCGCGGTTTCAAGACGTCACGCGTCGAACGTGAAACCTTTCCAAATCTGCGAACGTTATGGATTAAGGGGACGAGCAGCTCTTTTTCGGCGATAATTCATTAAGTCGCCAAGGCGACGATTTTAACTTGCTTTATGTGGGGCATGCTGCAGATGTCCCGTTAGGAACGATTTTATGTCCCCTGATCAGGGATGCTGTATAAACGATGGCGCGCTTGAACAGGCGCCCGTGCAATCTGAACCCGCCGTGTGCGAACAGGCAGGCAAGGCGCGTATTGCTGCGTTCGATTTCGATGGCACCAGCATGGATGGCAATTCGCCCGTGCGCTTGGTGCTGTACCTTTTGAAAAAGAACATGCTCCCCAAGCTTGTCGGCCTTCGTATCGGGCTGTGGGGTTTACGCTACAAATTGCGTCTTCCGCAGAATGAGGCTTGGGTTCGCGGCATGGTCTTCACGGCCTTCGAGGGCAAACCTGTCGCTGAGGTCAATCAGTTTCTCGCTGATTTCTATGACGAGGACATCGCCCCGCGTTTTCGTAAACGCGCAGATGAAACTATGCGTCGCCACAAAGAAGCGGGGGATGTGGTGCTGGTGGTGTCGGCTTCTTTTGAGCCCATTATCAAGCGCATGATGCAGTTTCACCCCATCGACGGGCAAATTTCAACGCGCATGAGCGTAACGCCCGAAGGTACGTATACGCGCTTTGTCGAGGGAAAGCCGATGGAGGGCGAAGAGAAGCTCGAGGCCATCAATCGGTGGTGCAACGAGCGTTTCGGTGTTGGCGGATGGGAGCTTGCATACGCGTATGGCGATCATCATTCCGATCGTCCTATGCTCGAAGCTGCCCGCAATGCCTTCGCGGTGGATCCCGACAATCCGCTGACGCGTACGGCGAAGCAAAAGGGATGGCCCATTTTAGACTGGTAGCGCCGCTGTTTTAATGGCAACCGGCGTACTGGAGGTACCCACCTAAACGTGAGGTACCCACCTAAACGTGAGGAGGTTGGGTTTCATGGACAACAATGAAAAAAACAGCGTGCCCAGCTCCGACGCTCCACGAAAAAGGAGTCGCAAGCGCGGGTCTATCGATTATCTTTCCGCAGCTCAAAAGGCGTGCGATGCGGGCAATGACGTACTTGGCCTGCATCTGTATTTGGCGGCCTACGAAACGGCAAGCCAAGAGGGCACTGCCAATGACGATGCTGCAATAGATACGTTGCGCAAGGCGTGGGATTTGGCTATTGAGCTCAAAGAACGTTCGATGGCCGAATACGTTTTCGAGCGCCTGGAACCGCATTTGTCCTCGTTAGAGATGAGCGAGTACACCAACACCTTGCAAGAGCTTGCTCTTGACAGGCTCGTCAAATTTGGGTTCTCGCGAGAGGATCTTGAAGGCGTGGCCGGTACGGTTGTTTCCCTTGCCGACGACGTCAAAGGCGCGTATTTCGAGACCGGGGCCGATGAGGTCTCGGACTTGGATCTTGCCAGTCTTATGAACGGCGCCCTTGATGGGTTTATGGCTTTTGACGGCATGCCTTTTGCCGGTTCGGTTTCTGAAGGTTCAGCAGACGCGTCTGATGTGGACGGGCGAACCGAGGAAAAGACCGATCTTTCCAGCTTGAGCGACGTCTCCGAGGAAGCGGGTGCCATCGCGCCCTCTCGTGAAGCGACTAGCAACGAAGGCGGGCTTTCGCCGCAGACGCCAACCGGGAAAAAACGTGAGACCTATGCTGAGCTCGCCGGCTTTGAGAAGACCGTGGCACTTATGCGCGGCTTTGGCATTGGCGTGGGCGATGATGAGGGTTTCAGCGAATTGGTTGACGAGCTTAATGCACGCCACGGCCTCGACCGCATGCCCGCACCCGATGCGCTGCTGTTCAGCGCTTCAGTGCGCGAGGATGCAAATCGTTTTGTGGGGGCCACCGAACGCGAGCTGGGCTTGCCGGTGGTTCGCATGGCGCTTGAGGAAAGCTTCCAGGGCGCGCTCATGCTGGTGATAACTGCCGAGGGCATAGATTTTCGCAGCAGGCAAAGCTTCATGCGCTTAGGTTTTTCGCAGCCGATGACCTTGGTTATGGAAGACGTCGATTTGTGGCAAATTCCCGAGCCCGACTTTGATGATGCCCATGAGGGATCGCGCATGCAGGCGAGTGCGGCTCGCACGGCGCGCGAAGGTTTGGCGGCCATGCGCAGCGCCATCCAAAATCCCAATGTACACGTGTTGGCGACGGCGACCGATGTGAGCAGCATAGATCCGTTTGTCATGGAGCTGCTGAGCCCGGTAACAATCGTGGAAATCGAGTTGCCCAACGAGCTTGAGCGGGAGAGCATGTGGCGCAAGCTGGCCAAAGACCATCCGTCGATGGCTGAGGTTTCCGTTTCCGACCTTGTGCGCCTGTCGGCGGGTCTTCCGCGTTTCGATATCGAAATGGCAGCTCGCGAAGCTGTTGAGGAAGCCTATAAGTACGGTTTGGCAACGCGCGGGTACGTTCCTGTGACGGCGCAGAACATCTTCGAGAAGCTGGCTGCCTATCAGCCGCTCGATTCGGATGAGTTCCGCGAGCTTGAGCAAAAAGTCCTCGACGACTTCCGTGCCGATTTGGACAATCTTGACGATTTGCTTGACGGCGGGGTTAAGTAGTTATCATGGCTGGCTCGTTGACGTGCGAGAGCTCAGGGAGCACTTCGTCTTCAAATTCGCTTACCGCAAACTGGAGCCTTGCGGCGCGCAGTTGCGATGAGCTTGTTGCTTACGTTCTTGAGCAGGGAAAAAGCCGCTATCGCGACCTTCCCTGGCGCTATATCGACGATCCGTTTGCGGTGCTTGTTTCAGAAGTGATGCTGCAGCAAACGCAGGTAGCGCGGGTGGAGGGCTACTGGAGGCGCTTCCTTGATGCCTTCCCGACGATTGACGCGCTTGCATCGGCGGCCGTCTCGGACGTGCTTGTTATGTGGCAAGGCTTGGGATACAACCGTCGTGCTTTGGCGCTGAAACGAACGGCAGATTGGTGCTCGGAAAACCGAGCGGGCACGCTTCCAGAGACCTATGACGAGCTGCTGGCACTTCCGGGCATTGGTCCTGCGACGGCGGCAGGCGTGATGGCGTTTGCGCACAACCAACCCTCTTGTTATGTTGAAACCAACGTGCGCACCGTGTTTTTGCACGAGCTGTTTCCCGCAGCTGAACAGGTGCGCGATCGTGAGCTTGAGCCTTTCGTGCGCGATGCTGCAACCTGCGCTTTTGCACAGGTTGACCCGCGTACGTGGTATTACGCGCTGTTGGACGTGGGCGCCTATTTGAAAACCGTCACCGTTAACCCCTCAAGGCGTTCCGCGCATTACGCCCGTCAGAAAGCTTTCGAGGGTTCGCATCGACAAAAACGCAGTCTTGTGTTGCAACAGGTGCTTGCGCACGATAAGGGCATCACGCTGGATGGCGTTTTTAAGCGCCTCTATGAGGCGGAAACTGCAGCAGGTCGCGACGGCGTTGCGCGCGATGAGTTTTTGGCCATCGTCGATGAACTGTGTCGAGAGGGCTTTTTCGCGAAAGACGGCGAGTTGCTGATATCACGCTAACGCGTTGTGATACCATCCGCTTGGCACATTTGGCTCTGCATGCATGTGGGAATGCGATATGCGCGACGGAGCTTAAGCGGGAATAGGCATTCCCCGCGCATTGTTTGTTTGCATTGTTTAATACAGAGCATCGGATGGACGCATGTCCCTAGTAGAGCTTTTTCTCATAGCGGTTGGCCTGTCTATGGACGCCTTTGCGGTTGCGGTATGCAAGGGTTTGGGCATGTCGCGCCTCAACATGTCGCAAGCGCTGGTAATCGCGCTGTTCTTCGGCGGCTTTCAGGCCATTATGCCCATCCTGGGGTGGCTTCTGGGCGCGCAATTCGCCACATTTGTAGCGCCGGTTGCTCACTGGATTGCGTTCGGGCTTTTGGCGTTCATTGGCGGCAAGATGTTGCTGGACGCGTGGCGCGACGACGGGGAAGAAGATGACGATGTTGTCTCGATAGACGCGCCGCTTGACATGCGCGAGCTGTTTATGCTGGCTACTGCCACCAGTATCGATGCCCTTATGGTTGGCATCACGTTTGCATTCTTGTCGACCAATATCGTATGGGCAGCGGGCTTTATCGGCGTGGTCACGTTTTTGCTCTCGCTTGCGGGTGTTGCTATCGGGCACCAATTTGGTGCTCGTTGGGAGCGGCCGTCCGCGATTGCGGGCGGAGTCGTGCTCATTTTTATCGGATTCAAAGTTTTGGTTGAACATCTGGGGCTGTTTTAGCGGCAGAAGGGTGGCGCAACAATGCAGAAACTGGCGTATTTGGGGCCTGAGGGAACGTATTCGCACGAAGCCGCGCAGGCCTTTTCAAAAAAGCTTGAAGAAGTGGGCATCCATATTGATGCGCTTGAACCTTGCGCTTCGTTTACCGAGGTGTTCGATGCGGTGGATCGAGGCCGGGTTGCTTATGGCGTTGTGGCAACCGAAAACTCTATCGAGGGCCCGGTTACGGCAACGCTTGATAATTTCGCCTTCAATTCGTCTTCCACGATAATGGGCATGCTCGTCGTTGATGTGGATCACTGCCTTATTACCGATCCCGCCGTGGACCCCAGCAGCATCGATACCATTGCTTCGCATACCCAAGGAATTGGGCAGTGCCGTCGGTTCATTGCCGCTCGTTATCCGAACGCGAAACTAATCACCACGTCGTCAACGGCCGAAAGCGTTC
Source organism: Eggerthellaceae bacterium (assembly GCA_045545435.1). Taxonomy (GTDB): domain Bacteria; phylum Actinomycetota; class Coriobacteriia; order Coriobacteriales; family Eggerthellaceae; genus UMGS1502. The sequence continues at coordinate 7,061 of JAZQAV010000068.1, forward strand.
GCTTGTGCATGGAGAACCCCCATGTGGCAGCTATTGCCAACGAATACGCCGCTCAGTTGTACGGTGCACGCGTGCGTGAGCGCAACATTGCTGATCGGTACGGCAATCAAACATCGTTCGCGCTCATTGCTCGTCCGGGGAGTGCGGTGAATTTGCCGGGAAGCAAGATGAAAACCTCTATCGCGCTGTTCCTGCAGGCTGACCGTGCTGGCGCGCTGTTGATGATTCTTTCCGAGTTCGCGTATGCGGGCATCAACATCACTATGATTCAGTCGCGCCCCACAAAACAGGCGCTGGGGGACTACATGTTTTTCCTTGACCTTGACGGTAATATTTCCGATCCGTCAATGCAGACAGCGCTCAATTGTTTGCGCTTGAAATTGCGCGAAGTAAAAGTATTAGGCAGTTACCCTGTGCTATAAATAGCGATGCTATTTTACATGATAGTGTTACGCTCAAAAATGCCCGTAACATTATTTGTCATTCACTATTGTTTTTACATATTTTAACGAACTGCCCCTTATCAATTTAGAAAGCTAAGGGGCATAATGTGCATGCCTTAAATAAGGAAATGGGAGGAACAGACGAGAACACCTTAAGGAGGTGTGCACATGGAACATGAAACAACGGCGAAATTCAACAACCTGCTTGAGGCAAGGGGTGTAAGTCGTCGCAGTTTCCTCAAGTTCTGCGGTACGTTGGCAGCAGCCGCGGGCCTTACGGGGGCAACCGCTCCCAAGGCGGTGGCCGACACTCTCGAGAATTCCGTAATTGGTGCAACTGAGGGCAACCTTCATCCGGTTATCTGGATCGAAGGCGCTTCGTGCACGGGATGCACAGAATCCCTTGCACAGGTTGAAACCCCTGATGTTGGCACCATCGTTCTCGAGTTGCTGTCTCTGAACTTCTCCGACACGCTGTCCGCAGCTGCCGGTGATTCAGCAGAACTTGCGAAGAAGCAAACCATTGAGGCCGGAAACTACATTCTTGTGTTTGAGGGTGCTGTTACGCAGGCATGGGGCGGCCAGGTTTGCCGCTTCGGTAACAAGCCTGACGGATCCGACTCGCAAACGGGTGTCGAACAGCTGCAAGAGGCCGCATCAAATGCTGCGGCTATCGTTGCTTTGGGTTCGTGCGCAGTTAACGGCGGCTGGATGGGCGCTGAGCCCAATTCGGCAAACGCGACGGGCGTGCAGGCGTATCTGAAGTCCGTTGGCATCAACAAGCCTGTTGTCAACATCCCCGGTTGCCCGGCAAACCCCGAGTGGCTGGTTTCCGTGTTGGTACAGGTCCTTATGCTCAACGGCCAAACGCTTGACCTCACCTCCGAGGGCAAGCCGGCAGGCGTCTTCGGCCAAACCATCCATGACAACTGCGAGCGTCGTGGCCACTTTGAGAACGGCGAGTTCGTGTACAAGTTCGGCTCCGAGGAAGAAGCCAAGGGCTACTGCCTGTATCCGCTTGGCTGCCGTGGTCCGCAAACGCATGCCAACTGCAGCGTCGTTATGTGGAACAACCGTCGCAGCTGGTGCGTTCAGGCTGGATCTCCCTGCTTGGGCTGCTGCGAGGCCGACCCCAACGATCCTGGTCACAACTGGGTCGAGGTAAACACCCCGTTCTATCAGCGTCATCGCGACCTGCACATTGGTGGCACCTGGTTCCAGCCCACCACCGTGGCGCTTGGCATCACTGGCATCCTTGCTGCAGCATTGGTTATCCATGGCTTCGGCATGAAGGCCGTTGGCCGTATGGACGGCGGCGCCGATTTCGAGAAGGTGCGCGCTTGGGACGCCAAACATCCTGAAGAGGCAATTGGCCAGTACGATGCAGCATGGGATCCCAACGCTGCCAAAGAAGAAGCAAAGGCCACGACCGAAGAAGAGGGGAGGTAATCCATGACCCGTTCGATTATCGATCCTATCACCCGCATTGAGGGACATATGCGCGTTGAGATGGAAGTCAACAACGGTGTAGTAACCGATGCGTGGTGCTCCGGTGGTAGCTTCCGCGGTATGGAGTTGGTTGTGCAAAACCGCACCCCCGAGGATGCCGCTCAAATCGTGCAGCGCATCTGCGGCGTTTGCCCCGTTTCGCACTCGCATGCATCCACCATTGCTGCCGAGAAAGCTTACGGCATCAAGATTTCCAACAACGCTCGTATCATCCGCAACATGATCGAAGGCGCTCAGTTCCTGCACAGCCACATTCTGTGGTTCTACAACCTGGCCGCCCTTGACTACGTCAATCCCGTTAACGGCCTTCAGGCAAATCCTGCAGACGCTTGGGATTTGGCAAAAGCGGCTGGCACCTCCGCCAACACCGACTTTGCAGCTCTTAAAGAGCGCCTCACCAAGTTTGTCCAAAACGGTCAGCTTTCCATCTTCTCGGGCAACTGGTTTGATGCAGAGGAGGGCACTGCTTACAAGCTGCCTCCCGCGTTGGATCTTATCTGCACCGCTCACTATCTTGAGGCTCTCAAGATGCAGGCGCGTTCCTCCGAGATCGCGGCGCTGCTTGGCGGCAAGATGCCCCATGTTATGACCATCATTCCTGGTGGCACGGCGTTTGTTCCTACGGCGCAAAAGCTGGACGACCTGAAGTACATGATTGACGAGGTGTACGACTGGGTTAAGTCCACCATGATTCCCGACATCTTGGCACTTGCTCCGTACTACAAAGATGCGCTCAACTTCGGCGGCGGCTGCAAGAACTACGGCGCTTGGGGCGTTTTCGAAGCTCCCAGCATGAAGATGAACGAGCGCTACCTGCCCGCCGGCGTTTTGAGCCCCAACTTCAAGCTCAGCGACGTTGACGAAACGCTCATCACCGAGTACGTGGGCACCTCTTGGTACGAGGGCAACGAAACCTATCAGTCGCCCTACTTCGTTACCAAGCCTGCGTTTACCGAGTACAACGTCAACAGCCGTTACTCGTGGTGCAAGGCTCCCGCTTACGACGGCAAGGCGCTCGAGTGCACCAGCCTTTCGCGTATCCTGGTTGCTTACCAGCGCAAGGTTCCGTTCATCGTTACCGAGGTGGACAACTTCCTCAAGCAACTCGGCAACATTCTTGGCGCAGAGGTGCCTATCACCGCACTTCAGTCTACGCTCGGCCGTACCGCTGTCCGTCAGATCGAAACGCTCTACATCGCGCAGCTCATGAAAGACTGGTGCGACGAGCTTATCGAGGCCGTAAAGGGTGGCGATTCCGAGTACTTCCGCGAGCCTGCTACCGTTACCGGTGCTGGTTCGGGCTTCTGGGAGGCACCGCGTGGTGCTCTGTACCACTCCGAGAAGGTTGTCGACGGCAAGATCGAGGGCTATCAGATCATCATCCCCACCACGTGGAACTTGGCGCCCAGGAACCAAAACGGCGAGCGCGGTCCTATCGAGCAATCCCTTATCAACAACCCCGTTGCAGATATCGCGAAGCCCATCAACCCGCTGCGTACCGTTCACAGCTACGACCCGTGCGTATCGTGCGCGGTGCACATCACCGAGCCGGCAACGGGCAAACATTTCGAAACCGTAATCAATCCTTGGGGGGTGAAGTAGCATGGCGCATCTCGCACATTACAAAGAAGCTCATCCGCTTCCCTTTGTCATCACGCACTGGATTAACCTGGTGTCAATGATTGCACTGCTTATTACCGGCTTCATGATTCACTTCCCCGTAGTGGGCACCATGGGCATTTGCCGCGGCGTGCACATCTTCTTCGGCTTCGTACTGTTCTTCAACTGCCTGGCTCGTATTATTCTGGCTTTCTTCGTGAAGTCCGCTCCTACGGCTGGCACGCGCAAGACCGTTACCGACTATAAGACGTGGCTTCCGCAAAAAGACAACAAACATCAGGGTGTTTCTTGGGTTAAGTACTATCTGTTCCTCAAGAAAGATCATCCGCTGTCCGCTAAGCTTGGCGTTCCGCAGAAGATCTCTTACCTGCTGATCCCCATCCTCATCATCGTGATGTTCTACACGGGTTTGTGCCTGTGGGGACCCACCATGGATCTGCCGTTCTTCGCAGCTGGCACCGCAGCAGTTGGCGGCGCCATGTCCATCCGCATCATCCACTACTTCGGCATGTTCGCGTTCATCTGCTTTATCTTCATCCATGTGTATTTGGCAAACGTCGAGGGCACCGCTCCCACGAAGCTCATGTTCTTCCGCAAAGAGCATGGCGGCTTGGTTTACGACCCCGACAAGCATGTCATCATCGGCGAAGACAAAATGGAGCACTAGTTCACTAGAAGCTCGCGCAAACCGTTTGTAGAAATGACAAGCGAAACTAAGGGAGGGACGGCGAAAGTCGTCCCTCCCTTGCTAGTATGGGAGCATATTAAAAGAGCGTCGTCCGCAATGGGCTCTGCGCAAGAGGTTCAATCACTGCGCAGGTGGAAGGAAAAAACATGACGGCCCCGAGAGTTGAAAAGCCACAAGGTCTCTCCGACGAGGAAGTGGCTGCAGAAGAGGCTTTTTTGTCGGGCGTGCCTCGTTTCAACTGGGGGGCATTTTTGCTTCCCGGTATTTGGGGGCCGGGGCATGGGCTTTGGGTATGCATTCTGTTCTACCCGCTTTGGCTGTTCGCCGATAACGTGTTCTATGGCGCCTATCACGAGCAAACACCCCTCGCGTTTGTTATCGCGGCAATTGTGTTCGTGGCGCTTTTGGTGCTGCATATCGTATTTGGCGTGCTTTCGCAGCCTTATGCGTGGCATAAGGCATTTGATGCGGGCGTCAGCAAAGAAAGCTATTTGAAGCGCGAGCGAATGTGGACGGTTGCCATGGTGGTGCTGGGTATTGCCGCAGTTGCGATAGCCAGCTACTACAACGTGTGCGTGCGACCGTTTCTATCCGTTTAACATGGCAGGAGGTTTGCGTGACGCAAGAAAGGTTTTGTGGTGCGTGCAGCAATTGCGACCAGCATGAGCCGTTGCGCATAGCGGTGTTTTGCGTGGGGAACAACCTCTACCTGGACGACGGGCTCGGCCCCGCCGTTTTTGAAGCGGTGATGGAAGGCTATGACGTCCCGGAAAACGTGGACATAAGCGATGTCGGCTGCATGAGCATGAGCATGTTGGAGGCGGTAAACGACTACGACGTCATCATTACGGTGGATGCCGTTGAGGGTACGGGCTATGAGCCTGGCACGGTGGTTCGCTATACGCCCGAAGACATGGCGCGGTTTGCCCAAGCGCGCACGTCGCTGCACGATTTGCGCCTGTCCGACTTGTTTGACGCTGCGGCGTTATTGGGCTATCAAGCGCGTGGCATATGTTTGGGCATGGAAATAGAAAACCGCAGTCCCGTTGAGTTTGTTATCGGGCTTACGCCGAAGGTTTACGAGGCGCTTCCTTTATTGGTTGAAACGCTGGCAGCCGAGCTTGCCCATTTGGGAAGCCCGTTGGTGGACAAGGCAACGGGGCTTGCCGTCGTGGGTCCCAAGGCCGGGCAATAGGTTGCGTGCGCTATCGGTGATGGAGCATGGAGCCGCGCAGGATTTGCGGTGTCTCGGCGGCGGGGTCAAGGTGCTCTTTAATTTGGCTATCAAGATAATCGTTTATCTGATCGCGTTCGATGCCTAAGGATATAGAGAGCTCGTCGCACAAAAGGCTCAACGCTAAATTGAAGTATTTCATATCCATTGCCGTTGCGTTTCTGCCTTGCCCGGTGCGCTGCATTGAGCGCTCGTACGCGCATTGCATGATGGGGAGCAGCTCTTCCGGGGAGAATGATTTCATCCGTTTGTCGTACTCTTCCTTTATCTGCCGGTCGAGCATGGTGGCGCTTAGATTTGCGGACGCGCTGCTTTTGTCCGACTGGTTGCCAGACGCGTCCGATACATCGTTTGGCACGCCGATGCGCGCGATGAGCGCATGCGCTTCTTCTTCTGTCATAATCGGCCGCAAAGCAGGTGGTTTTGCTTCGTCGAGGGCAACAAAAAGCTTCAGCGAGTTCTCGAAGAGCGCGCGCAATTCCAGATAGTCTTTGCCCTCGTAATAGTTTTCGCGGATGCTTGCAACTTCGCACACGTGATGGCGGTATACCACACGATCGCCAATGGAAATCATGAAATCATCCCTCCTGGGCGCAACAAGAAGAAATCGTGTGGCCAAAAAGGCGCACACGATTAGTTGAACACTCCTATTATAGCACGTTAAGGCCTATATAGCTAAGGTTAAGATGAGCTATGGGTAACACCTTTGTGCGTTGCGGAAGCCTTTTTCGGGGAGCGTTTGGAAGCTTTTTTGGGAGCCTTTTTGATGGCTTTCCCGCAGCTGGGGCACAACTCGTTCAGGAAGCACGTTGCGCATTGCGGACGCTGCGCATCGCATACTTCGCGCCCGAAAAGAACCCACTGATGATTGATGGGCTCCCACATGTTTTGCGGGTAAAGGTTCAACAGGTCCTGTTCGATTTTGTTGGGATCGTCGGCAGAAGTGAACTTCAAACGCTGGGAAATGCGTTTTACGTGCGTGTCAACGGCGATGCCCTCAACTATGCCGAACGCATTGTTCATGACGATGTTGGCCGTTTTTCTTCCAACGCCGGGAAGCGTTTGCAGTTCTTCGTAGGTGTGCGGCACCTCGCCGCCGAAGTCGCTCACCACCATTTGCGCGCACTTGATGCAGTTGCGGGCTTTTGCGTGATAGAAGCCAATTGAGCGAATGATTTCTTCCACGTCGGCAACGTTTGCTGCGGCAAGATCGTGCGGGGTGGGGTAGCGCTCCCATAAAACGGGCGTGACGCGATTTACCCCCTTATCGGTCGTTTGCGCCGACAGAAGCGTGGCAATGGTGAGCTTGAATGGGTCGCCGTCGAATATGAGCGCGCATTCGGCCTCGGGGTAATGCTGGTTCATCAGCGCGGCGACGTTAAGGGCGCGCTCCCGTTTGGCTCTCATCGATTCGCGGGGCATACGGCTCTCCTATCTGCGTATTCGTGCGGCATGTTGCACGTCGTGTGGTTGAAAAACGGTTTGCCCAGCTGCAGAGCGCGATTCGCGTAAAACGAATGCGCGGTTCTTTTGGGGCAACGGATGCTTTTCTACCGCTTGCGCCAATTTAACACTTTGTTAATGAACGTAATTTGCGCGCGTGATTAAAATGCAGAAAAAGCGATGCTCGAATAGCCGAAGCGTTCGGCGGGGTACGCGAAACAAAAGATCGAAGGAGAAGAATATGTCGTATGTTGACGACGTCCTCGAAGACGTAAAGAAGAAGAACGCAGATCAACCTGAGTTCATTCAGGCGGTAACTGAGGTTCTGGAGTCGCTGCGCACGGTCGTAGAGGCTGACCCTCGTTATCAGGAGCAGTCCATCCTCGAGCGCATGGTTGAGCCCGAGCGTGCCATCATCTTCCGCGTTCCTTGGGTTGATGACAACGGCAAGGTTCAGGTAAACCGTGGCTACCGCGTTCAATTCAACAGCGCTATTGGCCCTTACAAGGGTGGCTTGCGTTTCCATCCTTCGGCTAACCTTTCCATCATCAAGTTCCTGGGCTTCGAGCAGGTTTTCAAGAACAGCCTCACCACGCTTCCCATGGGTGGCGGCAAGGGCGGTTCCGACTTCGACCCCAAGGGCAAGTCTGACCGCGAGGTTATGGCCTTCTGCCAGTCGTTCATGACTGAGCTGTATCGCCACATTGGTGCCGATACCGACGTGCCTGCTGGTGACATTGGCGTTGGCGCTCGCGAGGTGGGCTTCATGTTCGGCCAGTACAAGCGCATCCGCGACGTGTACGAAGGCGTGCT
>JAZQAV010000069.1:0-20638 GCA_045545435.1 Eggerthellaceae bacterium
GTGTTCCCGCGGTATCCCTCACGGGAGGCGAGCCGCTCCTGCGTCCCGACTTCATGGACATCGCCTCCGAGCTCTCCGCCGTTGCCGGCGGATACAGCTGAGATGAGTTCACGGGCGACTTGGTCTGCGTCTTCTATCTCATGATGGCTTCGGCCAAGTAAGGCATCCGGACATCCAGGTCGTATCCGCCCCGCAATGGAGCCCGATGGGCAAAGTGCAGGGCGGATTCCGTTTATGGAGAGGATGCAGGAGCAAGAAAAAAGGCTGCCTGTTCGGCAGCCTGGAGAATGTGGTGGGCGCTACAAGATTTGAACTTGTGACCTCTTCCGTGTCAGGGAAGCGCTCTCCCCCTGAGCTAGCCGCCCACATCAGGGTTGCGAGGTGTTTATCCTCAGCGAATGAATATGTTAACAGATTGCACGCGCGTGTCAAAGAAATTTTTAGCATTTCCCCGCGTTCACGATATTGCCATCATTGGAGCACACAGCCGAAGCGATCATCTATGGCGCTCGCAACGCGAATGGCGCAGCTGCAAACACAACCAGCAATCTAAACTATGCTGATGGACGCAAGCTGAAAACAAAACATGGCAATAAAAAAGCGTCCCGGAAAGGACGCTGTTTTTACTGGTGTCGGAGGCGGGACTTGAACCCGCAAGCCCGAAGTATGGGCACTAGCACCTCAAGCTAGCGCGTCTGCCAATTCCGCCACTCCGACTTTGCATTGCTTGCGCAACGTTTGAGATTCTATCTCAAGTTTGCGCTCTTGTGAAGAGAAATTTTTATTTATTGCATCGATATGGTGCCTTGTGGATACAAAAGCATAAGTGCCACCAAAGAAATGGCAAAAACGATGACGCAAATGATGGTGATGCGATCGAGGTTTTTCTCGACGATGCTGGTGCCCGTTTGCGAAGAGTACACAGCGCTGGCAATCATGTCAGAAATGCCCGTACCCTTGCCGGAATGCAGCATAATGAATACGATCAGGCCGATGCCAGAAGCGATAAGCAGTATAAGGAAGATAATAGTAAGCGGACTCAACGTTCACACTCCAACGATAGCAGTTAAACCAAACAAGTTAAGGATTATAGCGAATTAAGGGACGACGTGCACATTCAATAATGCAGCCGTCCCTTAATATGCAGCCACTTTACACAACCTAGCGCAATACAACCGCGCAATACCGTCAAAGCAGATGCCTAGCTATGTGCAAGCAGGCTTCTGCCCGTCATTTCCGCAGGAGCCGAAAGGCCCATCATGTCCAAAAGCGTTGGTGCGATATCGCACAGCGCCCCCTGCGAGCCATCAAGCTCCATGTGGCGCCCGCTATAGTCAATAAGCGCCAACGGTACCGGCTTGGTGGTATGCGCCGTGTGAGGAGCCCCTTCTGGGGTCATCATGCAGTCGGCGTTACCGTGATCGGCAGTTAAAAGCGCAATGCCCTTCTGACGTTCAAGAGCCGCCAACACCTTGCCTACCGACGTATCAACCGCTTCCACGGCCTTGACGGCCGCGTCCAAAACTCCCGTGTGGCCAACCATGTCGCAGTTCGCGAAATTCACAATGTAGACATCAGCGGCGCCCTCATCTATTGCTTGCGCAAGCGTATCCGCTACCTGGTAGGCGCTCATCTCGGGCTGAAGGTCGTAGGTTGCCACCTTCGGCGACGCAATGAGCTCGCGATGCTCGTTCGCCTTCGGTTCTTCGATGCCGCCGTTCAAAAAGAAGGTGACATGAGCGTACTTTTCGGTTTCGGCAATATGATATTGACGCAAACCCGTGTCCGCCAGCACATCGGCCAAAACGTTGGCGGGAAACTCCTTCTTAAAGGCAACGGGAGCATCGATGGTGGCATCGTATTCGGTCAGGCATACAAACGACACCTTCACGGCGCGCTCGCGCTCAAACCCGCTGAAGTCGCTGTCCACAAACGCCCTGGTAATTTGGCGCGCCCGATCGGGACGGAAATTGAAGAACACAACCGAATCGCCGTCTTGCACGCCGCGCTGGTTCAAAGACACCGGCTCAACGAATTCGTCGGTAACGTTTTGCGCGTAGGAGTGCTCCATAACCTCATGTGGCGAGTCTTGTGTAAAGGGACGCGCGTTCACCAATGCATCCCATGCACGCAATTCGCGCTCCCAGCGGTTATCGCGATCCATAGCGTAATAACGACCGGAAATGGACGCGATACAGGCGGTAAACGCATCGTCACTCAAGCTGGCAATAACCTGCTCGAGCTCGTCGATGTAATCGATTCCACTGGTGGGAGGAACATCGCGACCATCCATGAAGCAATGGACGAACACCGTCGGCACGCCAGCTGCCTTAGCCGCCCGCAAAAGCGCATACAAATGCGCACTCGAAGAATGAACGCCACCGGGAGAAACCAAGCCCATAAAATGAAGGACGCGGCCCTCTTCGCGCGCGTTGTCGAACGCCGCGTTGATCACGGGATTGGTGGCTATAGAGCCATCGGCGCACGCGCGGTTGATGCGCGTAAGCTCCTGGTAAACGATGCGGCCCGCACCGATGTTAAGATGGCCGACTTCAGAATTGCCCATTTGTCCATCGGGAAGCCCCACCGCTTCGCCCGACGCGAGCAACGTGGTGTGGGTGCACGTATTGAAAACCTCATCAAGATGCGGTTTGGAAGCAATTGATATGGCATTGGAGGCGCCCGGCTCATCCAGCCCGTAACCATCCATGATGATTAGACAGGCAGGAAGCGTGTAAGCGCGTGCGGCCTCTGCGTTTATTGATACCTCGGTCATTACAGGCACGCCTCAATCAGCTTGATGAACGAGCGAGCCTCAAGGCTTGCGCCGCCGATTAATCCGCCGTCGATGTCGGGCTGCGCGATAAGATCGTTCACGTTCGCGGGCTTCATGGAGCCGCCATAAGCACGCGCATGTCCTCGGCAGTTTGCGCGCCGTACATCTCGGCAATGGTCTCGCGAATGGCACGGCAAACCTCTTCGGCCTGCTCGGGCAGTGCGGTGCGACCCGTGCCAATGGCCCAAATGGGCTCGTACGCAATCACGCATTCGGCAGCTTCAGCGGCATCGAGGCCCGCAAACGCCGCGCGAACCTGCGCGCACACGAACTCATTGGTTGAGCCCTCGTCACGAACGGCCAACGACTCCCCAACGCAAATGATGGGATGCATGCGCTCAGCCAACAGGGCTTTCGCCTTGCGATTAACGTCTTCGTTGGTTTCGCCGAAAATGCCGCGGCGCTCTGAATGTCCGATGATGCAGTACTCGGCGCGCGCTTCCTTGATCATTTTGATGGAAACTTCGCCCGTGAAAGCACCCGCCGGCTCCCAATAGCAGTTCTGGGCGCCAACAGCAATGGGCACCTTATCAAACTCGAATACCGACCATACCGGCTTGATGTCGGTGAAAGGCGGGCACACGACAACGTCCACCTTGTCAAGCCAATCACGCTCGAGTTCGTTCGAGATTTCCTGTGCCAGTACAACCGCTTCGGCAATGGTGTTGTTCATCTTCCAGTTGCCCGCCATTATTGGCTTACGCGCCATGGTGAATCCTTCCTTTGGGGGTTTGCACGTCCCGAGCGCGATGTGCGCGCAGGCGCTCCTCTACTTGCAGCGCGGCGTGCTCCCACGAGCACGCCGCCCCTGTTTGATACAAGACTTTAGGCCATCAACGCAGCAACGCCGGGCAGCTCTTTGCCCTCAACAAGCTCCATAGAAGCGCCGCCACCGGTTGAAATGAACGTCATGCGATCGGCAAGACCGAACTTGTTCACCGCGGCAACGCTGTCTCCGCCGCCAATGATGGTGTCAGCTGCTTCGTTGTCGCCAACAGCTTCAGCTACCGCACGCGTGCCTGCGGCAAAGGCATCCATTTCGAAAACGCCCATGGGGCCGTTCCAGAACACCGTTTGCGCCTGGGCGATGGCCTGCGCATACAACGCGCAGGTCTCAGGACCAATATCGAGGCCCATCATGTCGGCAGGGATGGAATCGACGTCAACCGTTTCGGTGCGCGCATCCTCGGCGAATTTATCGGCAGCCACCACGTCCACCGGAAGCAGCAGCTTAACGCCGCGCTCTTCGGCTTTTTTGATCATCTCGCCTGCGCGCTCTACCCAATCTTCCTCTTTAAGCGAGGTGCCCACGGCTTTGCCCTGGGAAAGCAGGAACGTGAAGCACATGCCACCGCCTATGATGAGCGTGTCGCATTTTTCCATGAGCGAATCGATGACCTGAATTTTGTCGGAAACCTTGCTGCCGCCCAAAATGGCAACAAAAGGACGTTTGGGCTGGTCGAGCATGCCGGTGAGGGTTGATACCTCTTTGGTCATAAGGTAACCGGCATAGGCGGGCAAAAGCGCGGCAATGCCGGCAGTTGACGCATGGGCGCGATGCGCCGTTCCAAAAGCGTCATTGACGTATGCCTCGCCCAAAGCGGCAAGCTCTTTGCAGAATTCAGGATCGTTCTTCTTCTCACGCTTGTCGAAACGCAAGTTCTCAAGCAGCAGAATCTCGCCGTCCTTCAATGCCGCCGCCTTAGCGGTTGCATCGGGCCCCACGATATCGGATGCAAACATAACGGACTTGTTCACCAGCGTCATAAGCTTCAAAGCAACGGGGCGCAGCGAATATTCCTCTTCAAATCCCTCACCGGAAGGACGGCCGCGATGGCACATGAGGATAACGCGCGCACCTTGCTCGAGCAGATGCGTGATGGTGGGAAGAGCAGCGCGAATGCGCGTATCGTCGGTTACGGCGCCGTCTTTAACCGGCACGTTGAAATCGACGCGCACGAGTACGCGTTTGCCCGCTGCATCAAGCTGATCGATGGTTTTGATATCCGCCATAGAATCCTCCATACCTCTTATGAAACGGAACTCTTTTATCATACAAAAGACGGGCGGCCTTTTGACCGCCCGTCAGCATGTGGCACGCTAAAGCATTATCTTGATGAGGTCGACCACGCGGTTGGAGTAGCCCCACTCGTTATCGTACCAGGACACGCATTTGATCATGTCGCTCTTGCCACCAAGAACCATGGTGAGCTGCGCGTCGAAGATAGACGAATGGTTATTGCCAATAACATCGCTTGAAACGATGGGGTCTTCGGTGTACTCAAGGATGCCGGCAAGCTCGCCTTCGGCCGCCTGCTTCATTGCCGCATTAACCTCTTCCTTGGTAACCTCGCGCTCGAGCTGAACGGTGAGGTCGACCAGCGATCCATCGGGAGTGGGAACGCGAACGGCAAAGCCGTCGAACTTGCCCTGAAGCTCGGGGAGAACCAACGCGATGGCCTTAGCGGCACCCGTGGTGGTGGGGATGATGTTTTGAGCAGCGGCGCGGGCGCGACGCAGATCCTTGTGCGCAACGTCGAGAATCTTTTGATCGTTGGTATAGGAATGGATGGTGTTCATGAGGCCGCGCTTGATGCCAAAGTTGTCAAGCAGCACCTTGGTGAAAGGAGCAAGGCAGTTGGTGGTGCACGATGCGTTGGAAACGATGTGGTCGGTTGCGGGATCGTAGTCTTTGTCGTTTACGCCCATGACGATGGTTTTATCGACATTGGTGCCCGGTGCCGTGATGACAACCTTTTTCGCACCGGCATCGATATGAGCCTGTGCCTTTGCGCCGTCGCGGAAGAAGCCCGTGGCCTCAACAACGATATCGACACCGAGCTCGCCCCACGGCAAATCGGCGGGGTTGCGCTCACTGAACACTTGGCACGTTTGGCCATCGGCGTTGATGGTGGTTCCCTCAACCGTGACCGATTGGTACGCACGTCCGTGAATGGAGTCGTATTTCAGCAGATGAGCAAGGGTGTTGATGTCGCCCAAGTCGTTAATTGCCACAACTTCGATATCAGGATCGCTTTGAGCGGCACGATAAACCAAACGCCCGATGCGTCCGAATCCGTTGATAGCAATTTTCGTAGCCATGTGTATCCCCTTTCATCAAGATACGTTGCGTTAAACCTTCGCTCGCGTTTTGCGAGCACGCATACCGTAATTTTATCCCTTTGCCTCAGACGCCATCTGTTCTATTCGGCGAACGCGATGGTATACAGCCGATTTCGAAAGCGGCGGAGAAGCATGCTCGCCCAACTCTTTCAAGGTAGCATCAGGATAGGCCACGCGCAACCTGATAATCTCTTGCAGAGCAGGTGGCAGGTTTTCCATACCGTACGCTTCAAGCACGGTGCGCATGGCGTACAGCTGATCGACCGAAGCATTTGCAGCTTTCATTTGGTTTGCGATTTCGGCATTGGTCATGCGATTGACGTCGTTTCTCACGCTTTTGACAACACGTTCGTTCTCCATCGCAAGAGCCGCCTGATGTGCCCCCGAGTACGCCAAAAACTCGTTGATCGCTTCACCGCTTTTCAGGTACACCATAAACGAATTGCGCCGTTGCTGTATGCGGGCGTTGATGCCCTTCGCGGCCATAAGCTCAACCAGATCGTCGGCAAGCTGGCGCGATTCGACCGTAATCTCAAAATGAAAGTCGCCACGGGGGTTCGAGATGAACCCGCTGCCCAAAAACGCTCCGCGCAAATACGCCGCAGCGCAGCATTGCTTGTTCACCAACGAGGGCTTAATCCCCAGCTCAAGGCCGTCTTCTCCCAACACGCCCAAGTCTTGCAGCGCCTCGCTCAAATGCGGTTGCGAAACAACGTTGATAAGGTAATTGGGCGTTTTGTGCAAAACGCTGCGCCGCACCGTGAGCTCGGTTTTCAGATGGTACAGCTCATGGATGTTCTTTATGACCAACCGGGCAACCGACGAGGTATCGGTTGCTATCTCCAAGCGATACCGGTCTTTTCCGCCAAAAAACAGCGTGCCCTCGATGCGCACCAAGGCCGCCAAAACGGCGCGGTCGCAATGCGAGCATACCGGTTCGACGCGCGAGAGCTCCTCTTTTACTTCTGATGTGAACGACACAGCTTCAGAACCTCCACGAACGCCTGTTGAAGCTTTTGCGGATCGTGCCACGTGGGATGCATGTTGTCCACCAAATCGCGCTCCAAAACCTGACAGTGCTGCGACTGGATGTAGGCAACATCTTCGGGAGAAATGAGCACCGGCCGTATGCGCAACCCATCGTCACGCGTACCGTAGCTGCCCGATGCATGCTTCCCCCGCGCGGGAGGCTGGGGGTTGTGCACGAGCATAAAATCGACCAGCCCGCGCAAACCGTGCTCCTCGAGCGCCTCCATATGATCGCGCGCGTTCATGCCCAGCGTTTCGCCTTGCATATCGGCAAGCGAGCATACGAACAACGTGGTCCCTTGGTTTTGGCGAATGGCATCCACCACCCCTGGCACCAGCAAGTTCGGAACAATGGAGGTGTACAGCGATCCCGGGCCCAACACGATAAGGTCCGCCTGTTTCAGAGCCGCCAATGCGGGCTCGTAGGCGATGATGGGCTTATCTGAGCGCAAGCTCACATGCTTGAGCGCGACGCGGGAATGACAAGCTACCGCCTGTCCTTCCAGCTCGTTTCCGTCACGCGTTTGCGCAACGAGCGTCACGCGGTTGAGCGTAGAGGGATACACATGCCCCCGCGCATCAAGCAAGCGCTCGCAGATGCGTATGGCCTCTGGGAAACTCCCGCTGGTCATTTCAAGGCTCGAGAGCATGAGATTGCCCAGCGTATGGTTTTCCGCAAACGAGAAGCGCAGTTTGAACGCCTCGGTAAACGGATCATGCTGGTTCGCGGCCATAGCGGTGATGCATTTTCGCACGTCACCGGGCGCCGTTGCTCCCGCCTCATCGCGCAAAATGCCCGTGGAGCCTCCGTCGTCTGCCATGGCAACGACGGCATCGGTTTGCACGCCCATGGAAAGCAGCGTGCGAATGGACACGGGCGCACCCGTGCCGCCGCCAATTACGACAGCCTTGAGCTGCCCGTCAACAACCTCATCGATGCTTATATCGTCCAAACGATCGAAGGCACCGGTTGCGGAAGGGTCGTGCGTGAAAGCGTTGTTTTCGTTGTTCGGCATTCTCGACCTTGCTATTCTTCCTGTTCACGCGATGCCTCGACGGCATCTTTGGCCACCACAAGCGTTCCGTCCGAGCGTTCGGCAAGAGCCAAATCGCGATGCGAAATGCTGACACGATATCCCTTTTGACGCAGGTAATTACCCGTTTCCTCCGCCAATACCACACTGCGGTGCTGACCGCCCGTGCACCCAACGGCGATGGCAAGTTGCTGCTTGCCCTCCTCAACGTAGCCGGGCATCACGCAGTCGAGCAGCGATTCCCACGCGCGCAAAAAATCCTTCGTCTCATCGCGGTACATCACGAAATCGCGCACCTCGGCGTCGAATCCTGTTTTGTAGCGCAGAATAGGATCGTAGTAGGGATTGGGCAGGTAGCGGACGTCCATAACCAAATCGGCATCTTCGGGCAAGCCGTATTTGAAGCCGAACGAGTACACGCTTACCGCAAGTCCCGCGCGCCGCTCCCCTGTCGCAAACTCTTTGAACAGCAGACTGCGCAATTCGCTGGGAGACAAATCGGTGGTATCGATTACCAAATTGGCATGCGAACGAATGTCGCGCAGCAGATCGCGCTCGCGCGCAATTCCATGCGAAACGCTCACACCGTCTGCGCAGAGCGGGTGGCGCCTGCGCGATGATTTGTAACGCGCGATCAGTTTTTCGTCCTGCGCATCCAAAAATACGATACTGTAGGGAACGCCCGCATCGGTCAGTTTGATCATCTCGTCGTTGAGACTGGTGAAAAACCCGCTGGTGCGCGCATCGCACACGACGCAAATACGCCTGCTTTCGTCCTTTTGGCCGGGCACATCGGTCATGGCCAGCAAGTTGCTGATAAGCGCTGGCGGCAGGTTGTCAACGCAAAAATAGCCGATGTCCTCAAATACGTGCAACGCCTCGGTGCGGCCGGCACCGGACATACCGCTGATGATAACCAGTTCAGGTAAATTTGTTATGTCAATTTCTGCTTCTGACATGGGGCTCACCCCTTATTCCAAGTTGGCGTTATCGCTTTTCCCATTATACTGCATCAAAACTCGGTAGCATTCCTCTGCCACCTCGTTGGGAAGCACATGGGCGTCCTTGATATCCTGAAGCGATGCCTCGCGCAGGTTTTTGAACGATTTGAAGTGCTTCAACAGGGCTTTCTTTCTAACAGGGCCCATGCCCGCAACGTCATCGAGAATGCTTGCGGTCATACCTTTGCCCCGCAACTTGCGGTGGAACGTGATGGCGAAACGGTGGGCTTCGTCACGAACTTGCTTAACTAAGTACAGTGCCGCAGAGCCTCCCGGAAGCACCACGGGGCCCTCATCTTGCCAGGGCACGAACAACTCTTCGTCTCGTTTGGCCAAACCCGCGATGGCAATGTCATCGATTCCAAGCTCTTCGAACATTTCCAGCGCGGCGCTCAACTGCGGTTTGCCGCCGTCAAGAATAATAAGATCGGGCTTTTTGCCGAATCGTTCATCGGCCATGCGCTCGGGACTGTAGCGGCGCCCCATCACTTCCTGCATGCTCAAAAAGTCGTTGGCCTCGTCAAGCGGCGTCTTAATCTTGAAGCGGCGGTATTGGTTTTTATCGGGCCTGCCATTGGTGAACACAACCATGGAGGCAACGGTGTAGCTGCCATGGTTGGTTGAAATATCGAAGCACTCTATGCGCAACGGGGGGTTATCGAGTGCAAGCGCGCTTTCCAACTGCAGAAGCGCATCGTTTATGCGCTTATCGTCGTAATTGGTTCGAACCTTGTAGCGCAAAAGCGAATGCTGGGCATTCTTTTCGGCAAGCGCCACCAACTCGGCTTTCTCGCCTTTTTGCGGAGTGGAAAAGCGCACCTTGGCACCGTGAGCGCTATCCAGCTTTTCGGTGAGCCAAGCCGCCATCACTTCGGCGTCCTCGGGCATCGTGCGCACTATTACCTCATGGGGAATGGATGTGGTTGCGTCGTAGTAGCGCAGCAAGAACATATGCAGCAAATCGTCATCGGGGATATCGCTGCCGCGGTTGAGGATGAACTCGTTGGAATTGATCACGCGCCCCTCACGAACCATCAGCACGTGAGCAGCCGATACCGTCTCTTCTCGGAACAAACCAATTACGTCTGCATCAAGGTTGCGCGATGAAACCGCGTTTTGGCGATCGTTCAGCGAGTTGATGGTGTCAATGCGATCTTTTATGCGCACCGCGCGCTCGAAATCAAGTTCCGCTGCCGCATCTTGCATCTCGGCCGTCAGCTCATCGATGAACTCGCTGTGCTTGCCTTCCAAAAAGCGCTCGACCCTTTTGACGTTTTTTCCGTACTCTTCCGGCGTTATTTGCGCGCAACACGCCCCTGGCCCCAATCCCACATGGCAGTCGAAGCACGGACGTCTTACGGTTCCGTCTGCAGCCAAAAACGGGGCCGGATCGCCTTTGTCGAGCTTGCGCTTCAGCTCGCGCCAATCGGCGCATGACGCTGCGCACAAAGGCACGACGCGCCTTGCGATGTCCACCATGGCGCGTGCTGCTCTGCTGTCGGTATAGGGTCCGAAATACTTGGTATCGCTTCTATGCTTCTCGCGCGTGTATTTGATGGCGGGAAACACATCGCCTTTGGTGAGCGCGATGAACGGATACGACTTGTCATCCTTGAAATCGGCGTTGAAATACGGTGCGTATTGGTTGATGAGGTTCTTTTCCAGAACCAGCGACTCGTGCTCGTTGCTCACCACCAGGTACTCGAACGAATCAATTTGGTCAACCAACAGCGGAATTTTTGCACGATCGTCTTGGAAGTTGACGTATTGGCGCATGCGCGAGCGCAGCTGCTTCGCCTTGCCCACGTAAATAACCTCACCCGCTGCGTTCTTCCAAAGATAGCAGCCGGGCAGCTGTGGCACGCTATCGAGCTCGCGCTTGATGCGCGCAATGGTTTCCTCGTGACGAGCGGACGATTGCTGCGCGCTCTCAACCGACGCATAGTGCGACGAGGCCCACAGCTCATCTATCTCATCCTGGCTTGCAGCGAAGCCGGGAGCAATCCGTTGCGCGTCGTTGTCGTTTGCGCGCGCGCCCGACGAAAGCTCTTGCGATTCGCCTAACTCAAGAGCGCCGTCGTCTGCCCCATCGTCAGCATACTGCTCACCAAAACGGTCTTTTCCGATCATGATGACACCAACGTTCCCCGTGCGCCTTCCACCACGACGCATTCTCCCTTATGAAGGATTACGGTTTCATTGCCTTCGAAGTAACGATAATCAATTTGTGCGTCCTGCGTTCGATGGAACGTGGCGCACACTTCAACGGTGCCCCGTGTGGTTTCGCGCGTTATGGCTTCAAAACGATAGGTTCCCGCAGGAATATCGGTGCCCACGCGATATGCGCCCGGTTCCAAAGCGCTCGCATCCACGTCGCGAACGTAGTTTTCAATCGGATAGGCCACAAAGCCGTCGAGCTCCAAGCGCTCCCCGTCTTTTGTTTCGATTATGGTGGGCGCATCCGAAAAGCCATTGAACAGTATCTTGTTATCGCCTGAAGCATTCCGAGAAACTACCTCATAGTAGCAATAATCGCTCTTCGCCGGCTCCAATACGTATACTCCCGCAGGTATGGTTGATCCAACTTCCAGGTACTCGTTTTGCGTTCGCACGATTTTCGATTGATCCGTGCACCAACGCGGCTTGTAGGTCGCGGCTGCGGTTTCGCGCGCGCTTTCAAGCTCCGAACGCTGGCCCGCTGAAGAAAACGCGCCGTTAAGAGTCTCATACTTGTTGGCCACTACCGAGCCACTGCGCGCGTTGCTTCTATCGGCCGTCACCATAAACACTGCAGCGCAGGCAACGATCATTGCCGCTATAACAATTACAACCGCCACCACTTTACCGACTGAGATTTGATTTACCGGCGAGCTTACGGCTGCCGAACCCGTGCGACGCGCTGCCGTGGTCGAAACACGCGATGAAGCAGGTCGCGCAGGATTTGCCCCAGGACCGGAAAAACTTCCCCGAAACGGCGCCCCCGCCCCGTTGCGCAACTCGTTTTCTATGTTGACCCTGCGCACGATCGCAAGCACCAATAGCGGAATGCCGATGAACCAAAGGCCGAGCAGCGTGCACACCAGGCCTACGTACAACAACCAGTTCCATTTGGGCTTTGAGGGCGATTGCACCGCTCCCCTCTGCCCTGTTTGCGCATTCGCGGAACGCGCATCGCGGGAAGCACGCACCGTATGGGGCGCGTCGCTGGGGCGTGACGAATGAGGAGCTGACGTTTGAACCCGCTGCTGGGTTGATCGCGCTGCGGTTGGCGATGGCGAGGCAACGGCCTGGCGCGAAGACGCAGCGCTTTTATTGGCACCTGCGCTGGTGCGCCCTTCGCTTGCCACCGGTGAAGCCCCCGAAGGCACCTGGGGTTGGTTTCCAGATGTTGCGTTTTCGCTTGCCGAAGGAGCCGAAACGCGTGCGAAAGGTGACGGCAGATCCACGTCCTTCATGCTTTCGGGCATCTTGAAGATATCGTCGAACCCCTGCTCGCGAAACGCTTCTTCAACTTGCCGTTGAGCAACGTTGAAAAGATCGAAACTTTGGCTGTCGTAGAGAGAGCGCTGGTCTGGCATACCTGCACCTGCTGCCATAAATAACCTTCCGTAAATCCTGTCAGTTCAGTATATCCGATTAACGACAAGCGTTCACAACCCCCGATTGTTTCCTATAATCATCACCACGAAGAAACGGAGCCATTCATGAAATTCCTTCATTTGGGCGATCTTCACATCGGAAAAGTCGTCAACGGATTCAACCTGATAGCCGACCAACGGCATGCTTTGAACGAGTTGCTGAAAAGGGCAATCCGGGAAAACGTCGACGCCATCGTCATCTCTGGAGATGTGTACGACAAGCGCAATCCGTCGGTTGAGGCGATTGAGCTGGTTGGCAACTTTCTCACCAGCATGGCCGAAGCGAACATCGCCAGCTTGATAATTCCCGGCAACCACGACAATGCCCAATACATCGCGTTTGGGGCACGCATATTCGCGAAAAGTCGCATCTATTTGGCCGAACGCTACAACGGAACCCCTCAAAGCGTCACGCTCTCGGATGAGTTTGGGCCCGTCACGTTTTGGCTGGTACCCTTTATGCGCCCCGCTGAAGTGCGCCATGCCCACCCTAATGCCGATATCGGCACCGACTACACTGCCGCTTTGCGCACCGTCATCGAGGCCGCTTCCCCCAATTTCAACGAACGCAACGTCATGCTGGCGCACCAGTTCGTCTCATTCAATACGTATCGCCCCCAGCTGAGCGATTCTGAGGTGAACCTGGGAGGCCTCGATGAAGTTGATGGCAGCGTTTTCGATGGCTTCGATTACGTGGCCTTGGGGCACATCCACAAATCACAGGCCGTCGGGCGCAACACCATGCGCTATGCCGGATCGCTGTTGAAGTACTCGTTCTCCGAAGCGCTTTACACCAAAGAGTTTCCGCTTGTCACCCTTAAAGAAAAGGGCATTGTTGAGCTGGATAGCATCACCTTCGAACCCCTTCACGACCTGCGCGAGATAGCGGGGCCCTTTGAAGAGCTCATCTCCCCCGAAATCGTTCAGCGCGAACGTGCTGATGACTATCTCCACATTACGCTAACCGACCCACATCCCATATTGGACGCGCTGCAAAAGATCCGTGCGGTTTACCCCAACGTGATGACGCTCGACTATGAAAGCGATATCAAACGGGCGCGCACATCAAGCGTGCAGCCTACCGCTGCGGTGGCTTTTACCTCCGCCCTTGAACTGTTTGAAACGTTCTTCGAGCAGCAAACCGGCGAGAAGCTTACCGATAACCAGCACCGATGGGCGCAAGACGCACTTGAGCGCATGATTGAGCAAAATGCCCAAGGGTTGTTTAACCAACAGCAAGAAGGTGATGACAAATGAGGCCGCTTACGCTTACCATGAGCGCCTTCGGGCCGTATGCGGATGTTGTCACCGTTGATTTCGAACAGCTGGGACCAAGTGGGTTGTACCTGATAAGCGGCGACACCGGTGCGGGAAAAACAACCATCTTCGATGCCATTTCCTACGCGTTGTTTGACGTTCCGTCGGGCAACGATCGCCCTCAAAGCGGCCTGCGCAGCGATTTCGCCGGCCCAAGCACGCCCACCTATGTTGATTTCAGCTTTTCGCTGCGCGACAAAACCTACACCATCGTGCGCAACCCGCGCTACGAACGCACCGCAAAACGCGGACCGGGAACCGCCATACAAAACCCATCCGCAACCCTTACGTGCGAAAACGAACCACTTGCCCAGGGAACCGCCCAGGTAAACCAAGCAGTTAAAGAGCTTTTGGGCGTTGACAGCAACCAGTTCAGGCAAATAGCCATGATCGCCCAAGGAGAATTTCGAAAGCTGCTCACCGCACCCACAAAGGATCGCGCCGAGATTCTGCGCAACATGTGCCAAACCGCTCCCTACGAGCGATTCCAACGCGACTTGCAATCTCAGGCATCGTCCCTTCGCGCGCGCTACGACGAAATGCAAAAGAACGTCAATGCGCTTGCCGCGCAAGCGGTCGTTGACCCCGCGCAGCCTAATGATGCCCTGAAAGCGGCAAAAGCCCTCGCCAATATCGATGCCACCCAGCTTGACGAGGCCCTCGATGAGGCATTGCGCGAAGACAAAGAGAAGTTTTCGTCTTACGAACAACAACTTACCGCCATCCAAAAGGAAGCGAGCGAACTAGAGAGCTTGCTTTCGCGCATCGCCCAGCGCGAAGAGGCGCGCACGCAGATCGCAGAGGCAAAAACCTCATTGGACACGGCAGAAGCTGAAGAAGCAAGCGCACGCGATGCGCTTGAGCGCGCAAAAGCGGAGAAGCCGCAGCGAGATTCGTTTGCCGCACGCATGAACGCGCTGAGCGATTCGCTGCCCATCTATCACGAGCTCGCTTCGCATCAAAACCAAGCAACCTCGCTTACTCACGCGCTGGAAGAGGCGAAGAAGTCACTTGAACACCACCTTGGCCAAGCCAATGACGTGAAGTCGACAACAGCTACCGTGGCGGCGCACATTCAAGAGCTCAACGATGCGCCCGTTCAACGCGAACGCGCTCTTCAACACACAGCTGCCCTGGATACCGAGTTCGAGACGCTGCGTACGCAAACAGCTTCCTTTGCCGCTTACGATGAGGCGCTCAAACGCGTCGAAGAGCAGACGCAAGCCCGCACGAACGCCGAACGCGAAGCGCAACGCGTATCATCCCTTGTGGAGGCCGGTAAAGCGGCCCTTGAGAAAACCCGTCAACTCATCGACGCGTTCGCCAAAACGCCCGAGGAATTGGCCACTGCGAAAGCTGAGCTCGACAACCTGCAAACCCAGCGTGCCACCCTTCAAGAGCTTACCGAGCAGCTTCGCGAAAAAGAGAAGCAAACAGAAGACGCTCGCGCCGAACTGGCGCGTATGCAAAACACCTACCTGCGCCATAAACAAACGTTTGAAAGCGCCTCTTTGCGCGCCCAGCACGCACACAGCGCTTTTTTGGACAATCAGGCGGGAATACTGGCCCAAACGCTTGAAACGGGAAAACCATGCCCGGTTTGCGGTTCGCACGAACATCCTCAGCCCGCGAACAGCATCGCCGACGCTCCTTCCCGCGAAACGCTTGAGCGACTCGATGCCGCCTCCGAAGAAGCGCGCAACCTGTACACGCAAACAGCCCAGCAGTGCGCAAAGCTGAAATCGACCCTCGATGAGCGCGCGCAGAGCCTTTCGGAGTTCGAACGTGCGCACGGCGACCAAGCTGCGCTCAAGAGCAAAGCGGAGCACCTTGAAACGCGCATCACAGAAGCGCGCAACCACGTCGCAACCCTGAACGAGGCGTCCGCTCGCCTCGATTCGTTGCGCACGCAACAAAAGGCCGAAAGCGAATTGCTGGCACAACGGGAGCAACAGGCCGCCAGCGCCCAAGTGGCACTCAACGAAGCGCGCACGCTTGCAGCTGCCGCCGAAAGCGAAATGAACACCAGACGCGACGCCCTTCCCTTTAAGGGCGACAAATCGCAGTTGGAAGCCGCGCGCGAAGCGCTCAGCGAAAAGCGTACATCGTGCAAACAGGAGCTCGAACGCGCCCAAAAAGCATGCGACGAGCGCGAGTCGCTTCTTGAACAGCAGCGCGAGCTCTCTGTGCATCAAACGGAGCTGGAAAGCTCAATCGAGAACGATAAACGTACGGTTCAGGAGCTTCAGGAAAACCTTGCTGCAACCACGGCAGCCGTTGCCGCCATCACCGGTCAGGTACAATTCCCCACGCTCGAAGAAGCGCAGGCAGCCTTCGACAACATCGCTCACCACGTGGCAACTATCGACGCCAAACTGGAAAGCGCACAGCATGCCCACATGCAAGTGCAACAGCGCATAACGGCGCTGCGCGAGCGAATTGAGACGCTCGAGCAAACGGTGGCACCCCTGGAACACCTTGATGAACAGGCGTGCACAAATCGCCAGGCCAACCTTTCCGCCAAACGCTTAGAGGCCGAAAAACACCTTGGCGCTATCAGGGCGCGGATTATGGCAAACACCAACCTCGTCGCGCGCTTGGACGACTACCGAGGCGAATCGGACAAAGCCATCAAAGAGTATGGCGAGCGCTCGGTTCTTGCGGACGTTGCCGCGGGCACCCTTAAAGGCTCGCAACGCATATCGTTTGAAACGTACATTCAAGGAATTTACTTTGACGCCATTGTTCAATGCGCCAACGAGCGCCTTTTCAGCATGAGCTCGAATCGCTTTGAACTGACGCGGCGCACCGTAAGTTCGCTCACGGGGAAAACGGGTCTCGACCTTAACGTGCTCGACCATTACACCGGACGCGAGCGCGATGTGGCAACGCTTTCGGGCGGCGAATCATTCCAAGCCTCACTGTGCTTGGCGCTGGGGCTTTCGGACGTGGTTCAACGCATGGCCGGCGGCATACAATTCGACTCGCTGTTCATCGATGAAGGCTTCGGAACGCTTGACGAAGAATCGCTGCAAGTCGCGGTGCGCATGCTCGCAACGCTTTCGAACGAAAACAGGCTCATCGGTATCATCAGCCATGTAGACGAGCTCAAAACGGTTATAGAGCGCCAGATCGTGGTGACCAAAGGACCGCACGGATCATCGTTGCATCTCGTAAGCTAACAATCACCGCGCTCGTGGCATTCGCTGCGAGCGCGGTTTTACGTGCCTATTCTGAAATGGTTTTGGCGGAAACCAGATTATTGGGCGAAATGAGAATAGCGCCGATGGTACCGCGCTCGTAGTAATCGACGAAAAACGCGTCGCTGCGTTTAAATGCAGGATCCGACTGGCTTTGCGCCGCGCCATCGCTCGACGAGCTGGCCGCGCTCGAGGCGGCACCGGTTGATTCCTTGCCGCTCGAACTGCCGTCGTTTGCTGATGAGCCGCCGTTGGTTGCCGCCGAGGACGCATTCGTGGTTGCCGTGGCGTTTGCCGCAGAAGCGCCCGCCGCATTGCGCCCATTGGGGGCAGCTCCGTTCACCGCGGCTTCATCTTGCGGACGCTGCCCCACCGCAAGGACAATATCGATTCCCGCAACCGATTCGGCATACTCGTTGGTTGATTCCTCAAGCGCTATCACGTAATCAACCTCTTGTGCCGCGAAATAGTTGAGGGCCGCGTCAATTGAAAGGTACGCCGTTGTTGCGTCAACGGTAAAAACGCCCACCTTGCACTCACGGCAAATGACCACACTGGGCCGCTGGTATTGCGCGGACCGCTGCGCGTCAAGAACAATTACGGTGGCGCCTTTTTGCTGATACGAGGTGCGTGATTGCTCGAGCAACGTGTTTTCCGCAAGCTCGCGCTCGTGCGCCCTCTCGGCTTCACTCAGCCGACGTGATGGCAGGGTTGTGCTTGCAGAGGGCTCCTCTTTAGGTTCGTCGGTTCCCTTGTAAAGAACCACCACATACCCGTCCATCTGACCGAATCGGTCATCGATGGTGGTAGCGGCAACGTTCCAGTTATGGCCGGCTTTAATGTACCAACCCATGAACGAGATTCCCGCAACCATCAGCACGAGCAACATAGCAAGGGCTATTATTTCACGAGTTCTTTTCTGCATAGCTTCCTGATAATACTCCAACCGCCCCCATTTTCTAAGACGGCGCGCATTTTCATATGCGATTACCAAAGCCTGGCAAAATCCCGGACAAAGCCCTTACCTGCAAACGTTTTCACTTATTGACGCGATCGCCCGCAAGAGCCGACGTTTATTTTTTCGCCAGAATCTCCTTCAGGAACTGACCGGTATAACTGTTCTCGCAGGCTGCCACCTCTTCGGGCGTACCGTAGGCGATGATGGTGCCGCCACCGTCTCCCCCTTCGGGGCCCAAATCGATAATGCGGTCGGCCGATTTGATGACATCAAGGTTGTGCTCGATAACCAATACAGTGTTGCCCGCATCAACCAATCGCTGCAGCACTTCCAACAACTGACGAACGTCCTCGAAGTGCAAACCGGTGGTGGGCTCGTCCAAAATATAGAACGTTTTTCCTGTTTGACGCTTCTGAAGCTCGCTGGAGAGCTTGACGCGTTGCGCTTCGCCGCCGGAAAGCGTCGTTGCCGGCTGACCGAGCCTGATGTATCCCAAGCCCACGTCATGCAGGGTTTGCAGCTTTCGCTTGATACCGGGAATGTTCGCAAAGAAATCGAGTGCCTCGTCAACCGTCATGTCCAGCACATCGGAAATGCTCTTGCCGCGATACGTCACCTGCAGCGTCTCACGGTTGTAGCGTTTTCCGCCACACACCTCGCAGGGAACATAGATGTCGGGCAAAAAGTGCATCTCGATTTTAATTTGACCATCGCCTTTGCACGCCTCGCAGCGGCCGCCCTTCACGTTGAACGAGAAACGCCCCGGCGAATAGCCGCGCGCCTTCGATTCAGTGGTGGACGCGTACAGCGCGCGTATGTCGTCCCAAAGCCCAATATAGGTTGCCGGATTGGAGCGCGGCGTGCGCCCAATGGGGCTTTGATCGATGTTGATGGCCTTATCGATTGCCTCCAGACCCGAAATCTTGCGATACGTACCAGTGCGCTGGTGAGCATGGTTTACCTTGTTCGCCAAAATGGGTGCCAGCGTATCGGTGACAAGCGAGCTTTTTCCTGAACCGGAAACACCGGTAACCACCGTCAACGTGCCCAGCTCAATTTTTACCGACACGTTTTTGAGATTGTTCTCCTTGGCGCCCTCAAGCTTGATGACGCCCTTTTTGGGGTTGCGGCGCTTTTCGGGAATCGCAACTTCGCGCACACCGCTCAAATACTGACCGGTGATGGAGTTGGGCTCTTTCATGATGTCTTCGGGCGTGCCGCTTGCAACCACGTAACCGCCGTGCTCGCCAGCTCCAGGGCCCATATCCACCACATAGTCGGCCGTTCGGATGGTATCCTCGTCGTGCTCAACTACAATTACCGTGTTGCCCAAATCGCGCAGATGCTGCAAGGTGGTTATCAGACGCTTGTTATCGCGCTGATGCAAACCAATGGAAGGCTCGTCCAAGATATAGAGCACGCCCATAAGGCCGGCGCCGATTTGCGTTGCCAAGCGAATGCGCTGCGCTTCGCCACCCGAAAGCGTTGCCGTTGCACGCTCGAGCATCAGGTAGTCAAGACCAACGTCAACCAAAAACTGCAGACGAGCGATGATCTCTTTTACGATGGGGCCCGCAATGCGCGCGTTGGCCCCTTCAAAATGCAGGCTCTTGAAGAAGGCCAGCGAATCTTTGGCACTCATGTTGCACACGTCGTAAATTGATTTGCCCTCGATGGTGACCGCCAGAATCTCAGGCTTCAAGCGCTTGCCCTTGCAGGTTGGGCACGGCGTGGTGGCAAAAAACGTTTGGTATTTCTCGCGCTGAGCGTCGCTTCCGGCATCGTGGAGCTTCTCCTCAACCGCACGTAAGGCACCACTCCATTTGATGTACCAATACGTATCCCGGCCGTCCACCGTATGATAATCAACGCGCACCCGCCCGGGTACGCCTTCCAAAAGCCCGCGCTGCACCTTTTTGGGCATATCTTCCCAAGGGGTGTTCTCGTCGCTCCCCAAATGACGGGCGACCGCGCGCAACACCTGCGGATAATAGTTGCCCGACTTGAACGCGGCAATTGCACCTTCTGCAAGCGTGAGCGTTTTATCTGGAACCATTAAGTCGGGGTTCACCTCTTCACGCGAGCCAATTCCCGTGCAGTCGGGGCACGCGCCATAAGGCGCGTTAAACGAAAAGTCGCGCGGCTGCAGCTCGTCCATGGAATGGCCGTGCTCAGGACAGGCAAGCGCCAACGAGAACACGTGCTCACCAGGACGCAAAGCACCCTTGGCACCCGAAGACACCGTGGTGTCCTTGGAATAGGGTTCGCCATTTTCGTCAAGCAGCTGCACCAGGACGCGCCCTTCGGCCAGCGTGGTAGCCAGCTCAACTGCTTCGGCAATGCGCCCCGTCGCCGACTTTTTAAGAACAACACGGTCAACCACGACATCTATGAAGTGCTTGATCTGCTTGTTGAGGGTAATCTCTTCACCGGTAAGGCGCACGATCTCGCCATCGATGCGCACGCGCGCAAAGCCCTCTTTGGCCAGGTCTTTGAACAGCT
>JAZQAV010000070.1:0-16405 GCA_045545435.1 Eggerthellaceae bacterium
TTTGATGATCGCCTTGCTTATGAGTATTCGTACGACCCCGAATCTAACTGGACGCACCTGTCGCGCGATTTATCAAGGCCGCAGTGGGGCCGTGAAGCTTGGGCTGCACCCTGTGACTGCTTTGTTCGCGTGTCGTGCAGGATAAACGAGGGCTGCGAGAACCCGTGTCAGCTTCGCGATGTGATTTCGTTGCAGATCGGCGAGGGAGATTCTGGTTCTGGTGGCGTTGGTAAGAACAAAACGAACGAACACGATAAAGCGACAATCGCACCTTATTTTCGTGATGAGATCGATCGCGTTGTTGCCCGTGTTGATGCGTTACGAGAACCCTCGGATACCGTAATACTGCTTTTGTCGGATATACATTATTCAACGGGTTGCGTGTGGGAGCGAACTGCGAACAATGTGCAGATGGTAGCCCAGGCAATACATCCAAATGCCATCGTTCAGCTGGGGGATGTAACCGATGGCATAGCCCCGCTCGCGGTTACCACGTCGTTTGTCAATCGCGTCTTGGGCGATTGTCGTTTAGCAGGTGCTCCCGTATACAGTTGTGTCGGTAACCATGATGCGAATTATTTCAAAGGAAACAAAGAATTCTTAACGTCACGGGAGTGCGCTCAGCTGTATGCGAACAAACCGTACCCGTGGTATTACGTTGACATGCACGAACAGCGTTTACGATGCATATTCCTTCATACCTTTGAACCCAAAAGAAAACAGCGCTACGGTGTTTCAACTCGTGAAGTTTTTTGGCTTGCGAAAACGCTTGCAACAACGCCAAAAGATTTCAAGGTGGTCGTATTTGCCCATGTTCCCTTGTTCGCAGAAATCCATTATTGGTCGGATACCCTTTTAAACGAAGGTCCCGTAGTGAAACTGTTGAGCCAGTTCGACCGTCGTCGAAACGGTGCCGTTTTGGCATACGTTCATGGTCACAGCCACGTTGATCAGATTTATCGAAAACTTTCATTCCCTGATATTTCAATTGGATGCGCAAAATTCGAAGCATTTAATGAATGCAAACCTGAGGGCTCTTTCACGCCGAAACGATTGAGGAATCACGCATCACAGGATTTATGGGACGTCCTAATTATCAAGCCCGAAAAAGACCGTATGGAGTTCATTAGGTTTGGCGCAGGTCAAAGCAGGAGCGTGATATGCCATGATTCCTCTCGATGACAAGATGCTTCGCGGCCTGCAGCTCACCGAGCTCGAATTGCTTGCTGAAGTTGATCGCATCTGCCGAAAACACGATATTTCGTATTGCATAATTGCTGGCACGCTCTTGGGCGCTGCTCGTCACGGTGGTTTTATCCCCTGGGACGACGATGCCGACGTTGCCCTTTTGAGGGCCGATTACGAGCGTTTTCGAGCGGCATGCGAGGAAGAGCTTGATCCTACGAAGTTCTATTTTCAAGATGCGCACGTAACAGAAGGGTATAGGTGGGGTTACGGCAAGCTTCGACGCAAAGACACGATATTCCTGCGCGAAAACCAGGAGCATATGCCTTACGAGCAGGGTGTGTTCATTGACGTCTTCCCCCTTGACGCAGTTCCTCAATCGCATATGGGCCGCGCGCTCAAGAATTTCGAATGCTTTGTTGTACGAAAAGCGCTTTGGTCGCCTGTTGGTGCAATTGCCGCCGGCAATCCGCTTCTTAAAGCGTGGTATCGGCTTGTGGCTCGCATTCCGCGTAAAATCGTTGTTTCTTGGCTTGATCGTCTTATAAGCAAAGCGCGTAATACGTCAAGCGACTGGGTGCGCATCCTGATGTTTCCAACCCCTAATTCAGAGTACGGGTACCGCAAAGAATGGTACGTGAATCCGCAAAAGATCGTGTTTGAAGGGGTGCCGTTTTACGCTGTTTCCGATGTTGAATCGTATTTGTCATTCAAGTTTGGCGATTGGCGGAAATTGCCCCCTGAATCACAGCGCAAAACGCATCCGGTGACGGTATTCAAGCTGGTGGGAGATAAGGAGGTTGCTTCATGAGCGAGTTAAATCCTTTTCTCCCCAGTAATAGGTTTGCTTCAAGCGACGAGTTCCAAAATGTGCTCAAAGAAAACGGCTGCTATGTTTTTGGCTGCGGGTATGTTTCAAACTTGTTCTGCGAGGCGCTCGATCAACGAAAGCTAGCTTCTTCGATTAAGGGGTTTATCGTCTCTAGCCCTACACCTGGTATGCGCTTTCGTAACTCTGAAGTGCGTGCATTCGACGACCGCGCAATTGACCGATCTTCGTTGGTGTGTGTAGCTGTGCACGAAGCGAACGCTTTAGCAATTTGCGACATGCTCGCGGAAGCTGGTTATCGCAATATTGTTTGGATATACCCGTATTTACATGGTTTGCTGTTCGGGGATCCGCTCGTTTCGGACGCATATGTTTCGGTTAGTCGCATTCTGGAGCGCCAAGATGCGAATCACTATTGGCTTACTGTTCGATATGCGGCAGCAAGCGCGATAGCCGATAAACTTGAACTCGATTTGAACGCAGTATCCGACCTTTACTTAAAATGTCAGCAGCTTCACTGCGATGAATCAACGGCGTATCGGCGTTTAGAACAGTTGCGCCACCTGGTATCGTCGATGTCCGAAAATGGCTACGATCCTGAGCGCCCCATCATTATCGACACTGATTTTCGCATCATCGATGGCTTGCATCGCCTCGTCGTTGCACGGTTATTGGGGATCGAGCGTATACCCTGCAATATCGTTGTTTCGAATGCGCATTATGGCGAACTGTTCAGCGATAAGAATAAAATCACCGAAGAATATCTGCTCGCGTTACATCTAAACGAGACGCAGCTTGCGGTGCTCGAAGAAGCGCATCGTAATCTTGTGGGGAATAATAGGCCGCCGCTTCCTGCCATCAGTGTAATCGTGCCTGCATACAACGTAGCCGATTATCTTGATACCTGTCTGGACAGTGTGGTCGCGCAAACGTTTAACGATATTGAACTTCTGCTTATAGACGACGGCTCAACAGATGCTACGGCAAACCGCTGCGAGCGCTGGGAGCAAGCTGACAAGCGCGTGCTGTTTGTCAGCAAACCAAATAGCGGCGTATCGCCGACGCGCAATTTAGGTATCGAGCTTGCGCGAGGCGAATATCTTGCATTCGTCGATCCCGATGATTGGCTGGATAAACGTTATTTAGAAAAGCTGTACAACGCTGCAAAGCGCGAGAATGCGCTTTTTGTTGAGTGCGATTTATGGCGTTTTGACAACAGGACCGGCAAAAAGATACTCCGCCATTGTGGCCAGCGCATGGGCGTTCCTTACTCCCTTGAAGAGCATATGAAGTATGCCCCGACCGCAAGCTACAAAGCGATATCTAAACGCAGTCTCTGGATCGATAACAACGTGCGGTTCCCGTCATGCTCGTTTGAATCACCGGCTATATACGCACTTGTGGTTGCACTGGCAGGGGAGAGATGCGCTTATGTTGCAGAACCGCTTTACTACTATCGTCGTTTCAGAGAGAACTCGTTGGTAGAAACCGCGTATGCGAAAACACCAGGCGTAGCTGATAACACCTTGGGCGTTGAGGCAATGGGGCATCTTGTCGAGCAGTTCAAGAAACACGGGCTCTACGATCGCTACCAAAACATCATGCCAGGATTGGTTGTGTATCGCCTGAACGATATTCTTGCCATGCAGTATCATCGTCGCTCTGCTGATGATTTTTCCGCCCTGGTTGAAAACCAACGAGCCTTCGTGCGTAAAGCGTTTCCCACGTTGCCAAGTGGTGCTTACCTTACGTGGGGTGGTTACAACCTGAACAAGATTTTGCAGCATCTTCCCATGCTCAACGACCCTTCTTGCAGGTTCAATTTCTCAAGCATCGTGTCGCTGGGAACAGAATCCTGCACCAATCATGGCATGCAGGTTTCGCATAAGAACAGTTATCGGCAACGCATGGTGCAACGTGAATTCGATCGTTGGTATTGGAGTGTTCTTGCCAGCAAACAACCGCAGTTCGTATTCATGGACTTCATTGAAGAGCGCTTCGATCTTATAACATGCGATGACCGATATATCACGGCAAGTGACGCGTATCAAGGAGCCTGTGTAAGCGGCGTCCATGAACGCGCAAGGATTGCTTTTGGTACACAAGAGCATGAGATGCTTTGGCGTCAGGCGTTCGAAACTTTAGTTTCCAGAACGAACCTTATTTCACCTTCCACGCGCATTATTGTCATCGAGAATTATTTAAGCGAGTATGTGGGGTCAATTGATAAGAAATATCTTTTTGAGAATGTTGAAACAATACGAGAAAATAACCGTGTTCTTGCGCAATACTACGATTACGTAAGGAAACGACATCCATCTATCTGTATAATTCCCGCATTCACCTGTGATTGCTACTTCACCGATAAGGACTATGAGTATGGAGCCGTTCCAGAACATCTTAATGACATTGTTAATCAGCGTATTGCGGCGATGATAGAAACAAAAGTGTTAGAAGGCTAACACGTTAAAGGAAGGTGTTAGGTTAAGTTGCACGCCATAAAGAAGAGGATTCGTCATGACTTCTGAAGCGAAGAGCATTTTGGTTACAGGTGGGGCTGGGTTCATAGGCTCACATCTGTGCGAGCGCTTGCTAAATGCTGGCAATAACGTCATATGTGTTGACAATATGCTGTCGGGGGTTCATGAGCACATTGCCCCGTTGCTTGATAATGAACGGTTTACGTTTTTGCAGGCTGACATCATCGATCCGAACACCTTTTCTTCGTTTGAAGATATTGATGAGATTTACAACCTTGCTTGTCCTGCCAGCCCTCCCTTTTACCAAGCAGACCCGCTTCATACCATGAAGACCAGCGTCTACGGCATCTTCAACGTGCTAGATTTGGCGCATCGTTGCGGTGCGCGCGTGTTGCACACGTCAACGAGTGAAGTATATGGTGACCCTCTTGAGCACCCTCAGCACGAGTCGTATCGCGGCAATGTGAACCCCATTGGACCACGCTCTTGCTACGATGAAGGTAAACGGGCAGCAGAAGCAATAATGTTTGACCACAGGCGAACCTATGGCACCGATGTCAAGATTGTTCGCATCTTTAATACCTATGGTCCCAGGATGCGCTCTGATGATGGTCGTGTTGTATCAAACTTCATTATGCAAGCGCTTAAGAACGAAGATATAACGGTGTATGGAGACGGATCGCAAACAAGAAGTTTCTGCTACGTGGATGATTTGGTTGATGGCTTGCTGAAGATGATGGCCAAAGATGGATTCACCGGACCTGTTAATTTAGGTAACCCCGATGAGTTCACGGTGGGCGAACTTGCGAATATCGTTATAGACATGACCGGCTCTTCGTCTAAAGTGGTCAATTGCGATTTGCCCATCGATGATCCGGTGCGCAGAAAGCCCGCAATCGAGCTAGCGAAAGAACAGCTTGGATGGGCACCTCGTGTGCCTTTAAAAGATGGCTTGCGCAAAACAATTGAGTATTTCTCTCAGATAAACAATCGGTAAAGAAACGGCCCGATACCACGTATCGGGCCGGTTTGCAGGCAAACAACGAAATGCCTTTTAGGGAGCGCTTGCGTTACCGTTAAAGCTACCCACCTAAAACGAACGCTCGAATCTTAGTAATTCTGAGCGTTAATCTCGAAATAGCTTTGGGGATGTGCGCAAACGGGGCACAGTTGCGGCGCTGCCGTTCCAACTACGATATGTCCGCAATTGCGGCATTCCCATACCTTAACCTCGCTCTTTTCGAAAACAGCAGCTGTTTTGACGTTCTCGAGCAGTGCACGATAACGCTCCTCATGATGCTTTTCGATAGCGCCAACCATACGGAACTTCGCAGCAAGTTGCGGGAAGCCCTCTTCTTCGGCAGTTTTGGCAAAGCCTTCGTACATGTCGGTCCATTCGAAGTTCTCGCCGTCAGCAGCAGCCTCAAGGTTTGCTGCCGTGTCGCCGATGCCATTGAGCTCCTTGAACCACATCTTGGCATGCTCTTTTTCGTTGTCGGCGGTTTTGAGGAACAGAGCGGAAATCTGCTCAAGACCTTCTTTTTTCGCCACAGAAGCGAAGTAGGTGTATTTGTTGCGGGCTTGGCTTTCGCCGGCGAACGCAGCCTCAAGATTCTTTTCCGTTTGAGTGCCTGCATATTGGTTAGTCATGGGCCCCTCCCTCCTGCGGTATAACCGCTTTAGCGTTGAACGTGTTTTGCTGAATACGATATCCAGCGCCCTTCAATTGTAGCAATGATTGACGACATCTTATACCTAAGAGCGAAAAGTATGATGCGAATACGGGCTACAATTCAAAGCGTTTATAATGCGTGTAATGAGAGAGCTTCGATTGGAGAATGGTGGACGTGCTCTTTGATGATGTGCAGGGCAAAAGAAGACAATGGTTGGAATTGTTCGATCGGTACATTAGCTCGTTCGATAAAATCAATCCGCGCATAGCGCTCAAACTGGTTCACACGAAACATGTTGCAACGCTTTGCGATAGCATTGCGCGTACGTGCAGCCTAGATCAGCGTTATATTGACCTTGCTTGGCTCGTTGGCCTTTTGCACGATGTGGGTAGATTCGAACAAATTAAACAGTACGACACGTTTAATGATGCGGCGTCCATCGACCACGCTCTTCTTGGCGTGGACATCATCTTCGAACGCAATAACAACAATCCGCTGGCAATTGAAAACTTCGAGCTTACCGCAGAAGAGCGCTTGCTTGTACGCCGGGCTATTGAGCTTCATAGCACCTATGAGCTGCCGCAAAACCTCTCTGATAGCGAGCGAACAATGTGCCAGATACTACGCGATGCCGATAAAATAGACATTATCAGGGTAAATGTTACCGAGCCGCTGGAAACCATTTATCGAACCAGCGAAGAGGAAATGCTTCAAAGCGCTCTCTCGCCAGAATGCGTCCGCATTTTTTACGAGCACAGATGCTTGCCGCGAACGGTGCGCAACTATCCCGCCGATGTTTTTTTAAGCCACCTGTGTTTCGCCTGGGAACTGGTGTACCCGGAAAGCCTGGTAATCTTGCGCGAGCAAGGTTTTCTTGCGCACATGCTCGAGCGACCGTGGGGTAACCCTCAAACTGCCTACGAGTTCGAAAAACTGGCGAGGCACATGAGGGTTACTTTGCAGCTGTGATTTCGTTGTTCGAGGAAATGCAGTTGCTCTAGCGCAATTTAAACTTAAACGATTCCCAGCACCGCAATTCCCGCAATTGCCGAAACAACAATGAGGCCAATGGGGGATAAGCCCTTTTTCATGAATTTCTTAGAGGCGAAGTAAACAGCGCAAAGACCTGCTGTAGTAAGTGCGGCAACAAGGTCGAACGACAATGCACCTTCGGTGGTAATGCAGTTTGCGATCATCATGTAGCAGCCGGTTGCGGCAACGATTCCGATAATAGAGGGCTTAAATCCGCGCAGAAGCGCATTGACAACGGGATGCTTTATAACTTTGTTGAGAATGGCTGTTATCAAAATCACAATGATGAAAGAGGGGAGAACAACAGCCGTTGTTGCAACTATAGCTCCCAGTATTCCAGCCTGAGATACGCCGACATACGTCGCCAAATTAACCATAATAGGTCCAGGGGTGGATTCGCTGACGGCAATCATGTAAGAGAGCATCTCGTCGGTCATCCAGCCGTTGGCCAACACGACGTCTCGAATGAGCGGAATGGCAGCATAGGCTCCGCCGAAAGCGAAACACCCAACTTGCAAGAACCCAAGGAACAACTCTAAATAAATCATGTTATGCCCTCTTATCTGCAGGTTTGTTTTTCTGAATCTTCTGAACGCTGAAAAGCGCCAGCGAGATTAAGCCTGCGGTCAACATAACAACCACTGATGAAACATGCAGTGAAAGGAAGTTTGAAACCAGCATGAGCAATCCTGAGACTGCGGCAACGGCAACTGGGAATGCCTTCTTTTTCATCTTGCGTATCATGGTGATTGCCGCGTCGATGATCAGAATGCCAACGGCAAGTTTGATGCCCCAAAATGCGTGGGCAACAATCGTGATTTCAAGAAAGTTGTCAAGCAGCAACGCTATTATCAAGATCACGAAAAAAGAGGGGAGAACAATGCCCAACGTTGCGATGATGGCGCCAATCATCCCCCTTTGTTGGTAGCCTACGAAAGTCGCGCAGTTAATTGCTATGGGACCTGGTGTTGATTCGGCTATTACCGTGATGTTCATCATGTCATCATGCGATATCCAGTTCTTTTCGGTAACGCACGCTTCTTCAATGAGCGCAATCATGGCGTAGCCGCCACCGAACGTGAACAGGCCAATGCGCGCAAACACTAGGAACAACGAGGTGAGTGTTGCCATAATCTACGTACCTTTCCGGATGCTATTGTTTAATTTTAGTGTATAGCAATGTATCAAGTTAACAACTACTTGAATCGACTGGTTGTCGTATATGTTTAATTGACTGTTAATTATTCTGTGATTTGAAGAGGAGTATTGGCTGTTAAACTAAGTGCGAATTTACGATTTGAAAATCGCGTATTTTCGAACCACATGAACTCATGCCGTTTCCACGGACATTTGGCAAAACATATAGAAGGGTATCGAAGATGATGGATGTCGCGGTATATTCCGGACTTATACGCAACCATGTCGAGCTTGCGCAAGAGCTTGGCATAACAATTACCGGTCTTTCGCGTGTGGAACGCGAACGGAAGGTCATCGTGTCAGCCTATGAAACATGGGGGCACGAAATGGGTGCCCACATCAACGGTCAATTTGCTTTTGTTCTCAAAGACAATGAATCGGGCGAGTTGTTTGGGGCACGCGATCCGCTTGGTGCTGAGCTGCTCTTTTATTACGCAACCAAAGATGGTCGCCTCCTGTATGCGACGCAAATCAAAGACCTGTTCGATCAAGAGGGCTTCGAACGCGAGCTCAATAGGGAGCTAGTTCAGTTCTTCTTGGGATTTACCTATATTCCCGGCGAAGAGACCCTCTTCAAGGGTGTTTACAAGCTTGAGCCGGGCGGCTATTTGCGTTTTGGCGAGCATGGTCTTGAGCGCGGTCGCTTTTGGGAGCTTACATTTGAGCCCGATGAGTCGAAAACCCTTGAAGAGTGGGCAGACGATTTGTCGGCTGCGATGGATGCAAGCATAAAAAGCATTTGCGACGAAGGTGAAACTCCGGACAGCTTTCTTTCTGGCGGCGTCGATTCATCCTATATCCTTGCCAAAAGCAACGCGAAAACTGGCTTCTGCGTTGCGTATGAAAACCAACAGGCAAGTGAAGAAAAAGATGCTCAGGCAACGGCACGCTATCTCGGGAGAGACTTCGAAGGGATTACCGTTTCTCCTTCAGATTTCTTTGGGAACGTCGACGATTTTCTTATCGCGTACGAGCAGCCGCAAGCCGACGTCGCTGGTTTGGCACTCTTTGCAGCATGCAAACAAGTTGCTCAGAAATCAACGTTGTGCTTCTCGGGCGAAGGAGCCGACGAGTTCTTTGCAGGGTACGGTGTGTACAATCGCGTGAACAAACTGCGCGCAAATCCTGACCCCGTGTATTACGGCGCTACCTATATCATGAATAACTCCGAGCAAAAACGCTATTTGAAGCACTTTTACCCGGAGCGTTCTGCGCGCTTGTTCATGAAGAAGCGCGGCGCAAAGGGAAAGAAATACGATCCGCTCACGTGGATGCTCTACGTTGACACGCGCAGCTTCTTTGAGGGAAGCATCTTGTTCAACTCAACGAGGATATCTCGCGGTACGGGGCTCGATATTCGTATGCCCTACATTGATATGCGCATTTTCGATATTGCCCGACGTATGCCAGCACGATTCAAAGCAGGCAAAGAAGGTAACAAAATTGCTTTGCGCGCAGCTGCTGAGCGCGTGTTGCCTCATGAGGTTGCCTACCGCAAAAAGCTTGGATTCCCGGTGCCCATACGCCAGTGGATGGCCGACCCTTCAGTTAACGCCGATATCCAGCGGGCGTTTTCGAGTACTGCCGCGCAAGAGTTCTTCAATACCGATGAAATAGGCGCTTTGCTGGATGTGTTCATGGGAAAAAAGCCGCGTGTCAACCATCCGGTATGGTTCGCGCGTCACAAGGCTTTGCTTTGGCGTCATGTTTGGACGATTTACGTCTTCATACGCTGGTACGAATTGTTCTTCGGTGAAGATCGTATATAGCCATATGCATCTGAGTTGTTACATTTTAATCACCTCCCCGTTTCGTTTATGACTTTTCGAGCGGGGAGGCTTTTTATGGTCCGCCGCAAAATTAAAAGCATGCGCAAATGCTCCCCTGTGCTTAGCTTTAAAAGCGCTCTCAAATGCCCTTATGTGTTCAATTGCAATCGAATAATGAGAACCTTGTAGAGCCATCATGTGCGCTTAGCGCAATTCGCCTTCGGATGAGAATTATTCGTTACGATATTACGCTGTTATATAAGATTCAGTTACCGCATTCAAGCACATTAAGGAACTCATTACATGGCCGAGAATCTTTCGAATGGCGAAGCGCGTCAAGAGTTGTCAACCGATAGGCTGGGTACCAACAGCATTCTGAAACTTCTTTTGGAGTTCTCAATTCCCGCCATCATCATGATGACCTTCAATGCGCTTTACAACATTGTTGACTCAATCTTTCTCGGACAGGCAGTTGGCGATGCAGGCATTGCCGTGACCACGCTCGCGTTTCCTGTTATGACCATCCTCATGGGTCTCTCGGCGCTCGCGGGCCAGGGCGGAAACGCGCTTGCTGCCATCCAATTGGGTGAAGACAAAATCAACGAAGTAGAACGAACCGTGGGAAACACGGTCCTTTTGCTGCTGCTCATATCCGTTTTAATCGCGTTAGCTGGCATTATTTTCATTGATCCCATTCTTGCCATCGTGGGCACCACCCCAGATTTGTACGAACTCACCAAGCTTTTCGTGCAAATCGTTATGATTGGTTTCGTGTTCCAGTGCGTTGGAATGGGCGCGAACAACTTCCTCCGTACCGAGGGAAAACCGATGCTGGCTCTGGGAACAAGCGTCCTGGGCACCGTGGTATGCATCATTTTCAATTTCATATTGGTTATGATGCTGGGCTTCGGCGTGGCCGGTTCTGCATTTGCAACCATCATTGGCCAAGCATGCAGCATGATTCCTGTTATGTGGTACCTCATCAAAGGCAAAGATGCTCCGTTCCATCTGCGTTTGAGCGGAATGTCACCTGACTTGCGCTTGTGGGGAATCATCCTGTCTCTGGGCATCGCCTCGTTCATCATGCAGGTTGCAAATGCCATTATCAACACCATTCTTAACCAGGCGCTTGCGTACTACGGATCGTTGGATCCGGTTGGTGCAAGTGGAGCGCTTGCGGCAATTGGCGTTGCGGGCCGCGTTAATTCCTTTGCCTTTATGCCCGCTGTAGGCGTAATGATGGGCGCGCAAACGCTCATCGGCTACAATTATGGCGCAAGAAAATGGAAGCGCGTGTTGCAAGCATTCTGGTTGGGATGCTTGTTTGCGACCATCATCATTACCACGTTCTTCGTGCTCATCCATGTAATACCTGGCCCTATCGTTCGCCTTTTCGGCGTTTCGGGCGAACTTGAGCAATTCTGCATTTATGCGCTTATGGTAATGACGGCCATGTTCCCGCTGGTTGGCTTCCAGATGATGAGCTCCAATTACTTCCAATCAACCGGTCAGCCCCTTAAGGCAACCATACTCAGCCTTACGCGCCAAGTACTGTTCCTTATCCCGCTGATTATCTTTTTGCCAATGTACTTACCTAGCTTCGTTTCGTGCACCTCATTGCAGGCTATTTGCTTCACCTATCCCACGGCAGATTTGCTTGCGGTTGTCACGACCACCGCGTTTATCATCCCCGAGATTGTTAAACTGCGTCGTCGCCAACGCGAAAGTGATGCCGAGCTTGCCTAAGCAGTGTTTAGCAAGGTCAATAGAAGCTAATTAATTCATATAGACTAATTCTTTGGTTGAAACTGAGGGTATCACATTCAAATACGTACTAAAATTTGAGTATATTTGCTTATAAATGCCACTCGAAAATTCACTTCTGATTGTTTTTGAAGGTCCGATGCGTCAATATAAGATAATCGGTTTATTAAATGAGCTTTGGCTTGGATAACCGATAAGTACTGGACGTGAAAATCGGGGGTGTTTGATGGCATCAGATATCGAAATCGCTCAACAAGCAACAATGAAACCCATTATTGAAGTCGCGAAAAATGCCGGCTTTGACGAGGATTCAATTGAGCTCTACGGCAAGTACAAAGCAAAGGTTGATATTCACGCTTACGCCAATGCTCCCATGAAGGGCAAGCTCATCCTGGTAACGGCTATCAACCCCACGCCGGCGGGCGAGGGCAAAACCACCACCAGCGTTGGCTTGCACGATGCACTTTGCAAGATTGGGAAATCGTCAATGCTGTGCCTGCGCGAGCCTTCCCTTGGCCCTGTGTTTGGCGTAAAAGGCGGCGCTGCAGGTGGCGGATATGCTCAAGTTGTTCCCATGGAGGACATCAACCTTCATTTCACGGGCGACTTCCATGCTATTGGCGCTGCTAACAACTTGCTGGCGGCCATGCTCGACAATCACATCAAACAGGGCAACGAGCTTAACATCGACCCGAAAAAAATCATCTGGCGCCGCTGCGTCGATATGAACGATCGCCAGCTCCGCAACATCGTTGACGGCTTGGGCGGTCCTGGTGACGGCGTAGTCCGTGAAGATGGTTTTGATATTACGGTAGCAAGCGAAATCATGGCGGTATTCTGCTTGGCCACCGACCTCGAAGACCTTAAAGCCCGTCTCGGCCGCATGGTTGTTGCTTACTCGCGCACCGGTGCGCCTATTACTGCAAGCGACCTTAAGGCCGAAGGTGCTATGACGGCCTTGCTCAAAGATGCCATCAAGCCCAACTTGGTCCAAACGCTCGAGAACAACCCTGCATTCGTCCATGGCGGCCCGTTCGCAAATATTGCCCACGGCTGCAACTCTGTGCAAGCAACCACAACCGCCCTTAAGATGGCCGATTACGTGGTTACCGAAGCCGGCTTCGGTGCCGACTTGGGAGCCGAGAAGTTCCTTGACATCAAATGCCGTGCTGCGGGCATTCAGCCTTCCTGCGTGGTTATTGTGGCAACCGTCCGTGCCCTTAAGCATAACGGGGGCGTTCCTAAAGCTGAACTTGGCAATGAGAACCTTGAGGCTCTCGAAGCCGGTCTTCCGAACTTGCTGCAGCATGTCTCCAACATTCAGGGCGTCTACGGTCTTCCCGCGGTTGTCGCCATCAATGCGTTCCCAACCGATACGGCCGCAGAGCTTGAGCTTGTTCAGGCTAAATGCAAAGAACTTGGTGTAAATGCCGTTTTGGCTCGCCATTGGGCTCTTGGCGGCGAAGGCGCAGCCGATCTTGCACGCGAAGTTGTTCGTTTGTGCGATGAGGAGCACCAGCTTCAATTCTGCTATGACGTTGAGCAATCCATTGAAGAAAAGATCAACGCTATTGCGCAGCGCATTTACCATGCTGATGGTGTCGACTTCACCGCTCAGGCACGAAAGCAGCTCGATCAGTTGAATTCTTTGGGATTCGAC
This sequence comes from Eggerthellaceae bacterium, assembly GCA_045545435.1. GTDB lineage: Bacteria > Actinomycetota > Coriobacteriia > Coriobacteriales > Eggerthellaceae > UMGS1502. The sequence continues at coordinate 13,590 of JAZQAV010000070.1, forward strand.
AAGCTCCCCATTTGCATGGCCAAAACTCAGTATTCGTTCACTGACGATCAGACCAAACTGGGTGCTCCTCGCGACTTCCGTATTACGGTGCGCAATCTGAAGGTTTCCGCCGGTGCAGGCTTCATTGTGGCTCTTACGGGCGAGATTATGACCATGCCCGGATTGCCTAAGGTTCCGGCCGCAGAAAAGATTGACGTGTTGCCTGACGGGCGCATTACTGGTTTGTTCTAAGACATACCATGGGCGCTGATCCGAGCCTTATAACACGCATATAGTTATCAGATTCCTCGTAAGCGCCGTTCGAAAGAGCGGCGCTTACTGCATACGTACATTAAGCATTTAATTAAGTTGTTTAACCTTTCAAGAAAGTGAGTTTGCGATGGCTTTAGAGTTGCGTGGAAAACCCGTTGCGGATGCTATGAATGAAGAGCTTATCGTTAAAGTTGCAGCCCTTAAGGAAAAGGGTGTATCTCCCTGTCTGGCAATTGTGCGTGTGGGGGAGCGAGAAGATGACATTTCGTACGAACGTGGCGCCGAAAAGCGATGTGCAACTATTGGCATTGAAGTTAAGAAGTTCTTGCTTGCTGCCGATTGCACGCAGCAGGAGCTTATGGATGTTATCGCCGAAGTAAATGGCGATTCTTCGATTCATGGGTGCCTTATGTTCCGTCCGCTTCCAAAGCATCTTGACGAAACCGCTGCATGCGCAGCGCTTGATCCAAAGAAAGACGTCGATGGCATTACCCAGGGTTCTCTTTACGGTGTATTCGCCAATCAAAAAGTTGGTTTCCCGCCGTGCACCGCAGAAGCATGCATTCGCATAATCGACCATTACGGTTACCAGTTGGAGGGCGCCAATGTTGCCGTTTTAGGCCGTTCGTTGGTAATTGGCAAGCCCGTGAGCATGATGCTGCAGGCAAAGAACGCCACGGTCACTATGTGCCACACCCGTACGCGCGATCTTGCCGATGTCTGCAAGGCTGCTGACATCTTAGTGGTTGCTGTTGGGCGTATGAACACGGTGGCTGCTAATGCGGTAAGTGAAAACCAGGTTGTTATTGACGTTGGAATCAATTGGGACGAAGCAAACAACAAGCTGGCGGGCGATGTTGCCTACGCCGAGGTTGAGCCCATCGTTGGAGCCATAACACCTGTTCCGGGCGGCGTAGGTAGTGTGACTACGGCAGTTTTGGCATCTCATGTCATCGAGGCAGCCGAGCGTGAAATCGCATAGTGTCAATTGTAAACACCGTGCGCTTTAAAAGGCGCTCATAGTTTCACGTGGTGAGGAGGTGCAAGAATTGAGCAACGAAACGAAAACGAACGTAGCTGAGGAGAAGGATAACTTGCGTTCGTATTACAGGCGTTTAAGAGCTTCGATACCCGTTTCGGAGCGCGAGCAAACTGACAAACTCGTACAGGAGAAGGTAATTAGCTCAAGTGCTTTTGAAGAAGCAGGCATCATTTTCTCCTACCTTGCCTTCAATGATGAAATTGAAACGCGCGATGTTATACAAGAGGCGTGGCGACGCGGGAAGGTGGTAGCCCTTCCGCGGTGCACAGGGCCCCATACGATGCGTTGGTTTAAGGTGAGTAGCTTCGAAGGGCTTGAGGTGAGCAGGTTCGGAATCGACGAACCGCCCATTGACGAATCGAAAGAAGTTTTTCCTAACGGCGCAGATTTCAAGGGAGCTGTTTTTGCGAACCCGTTGGCTCTTGTACCAGCATTTTCGTTCGACAATCGGGGCTTTCGTTTAGGATACGGTGGAGGGTTTTACGATACGTTTTTATCCTCGTTTGAAGGCGTAAGTATGGGAATCTGCCGTGTGCGCCAGCTCAGCGACAAATCCTTACCTCACGATACGCATGACCTACCAGTGAACATTGTGGCAACAGAAAACGGATGCGCTATTCCAAAGGCGAGCTGTTAAATAGTACAATGTTAAGTGACAAGCTATCCTGCCTGTCACCTAACAAAGAGGGGGTAATACCATGAAATTTGTTTGTCCAGTTTGCGGTTACGTTGAAGAGTTTGACGGGGAAGAGCTTCCTGCCGATTTCAAGTGCCCGCAATGCAAAGTTCCCGGTAGCCGTTTCATCAAGCAAGATGAGGGAATGACTTGGGCTGCCGAGCACGTCGTAGGCGTTGGCAAGGCCGAAGGTGTTTCTGAGGATATCATTGCCGATCTGCGCTCTAATTTTGAAGCTGAGTGCAGCGAAGTTGGTATGTATTTGGCCATGGCCCGTGTGGCTCATCGTGAGGGATATCCCGAAATTGGCCTGTACTGGGAAAAGGGAGCTTGGGAAGAGGCCGATCATGCTGCTAAGTTTGCAGAGCTGCTTGGCGAAGTGGTAACCGATTCCACCAAGAAGAACCTCGAGATGCGCGTAGAGGCCGAAAACGGCGCAACTGCCGGTAAAACGGACCTGGCTAAGCGCGCAAAGGCTGCCAACCTTGACGCAATCCATGACACCGTTCATGAGATGGCTCGCGACGAGGCTCGTCACGGTAAGGCTTTTGCCGGTCTTTTAAAGCGCTACTTCGGATAGCTCTTGCACATAACATCCGAAAGGGCCGTTGCCGCGTTAGTGGCAACGGCCCTTCTGTTTTCATGCGATGGTTGCGTATCTCTATGCGCTCATATCAAATCGTTAAGAGCGCACTTCGTCAAAGCAGGCTTATAGGACAAAAAGTGTGTCTAATTTTGGGGTGTTGACGCAGGTCAGCACCCCTTTTTCGAGCCGTTAAATATGACCGACCAATTTAAACACTCGGACAAAAAGTGTGTCTGGTTGGCTGTTGTAATCCCAGGTAG
>JAZQAV010000071.1:0-18904 GCA_045545435.1 Eggerthellaceae bacterium
ACCAACCGTGCGCCTTCGCCCTGAATGGCATACGCCCCCGCTTTGTCAAAAGACTCGCCTTTGTGCAGGTAATCGTCTATTTGCTGGTCATCAAGCTCTTTGAACGTAACATCGGTGGTGTCCACGAACGTACGATAGCCCAACGAGACATCTTGATCGGTTGGGGCGTGCACCAGCCAAACGGACACGGCGGTATGCACCTGATGCGTGCTTCCCGAAAGCGTGCGCAGCATATGCTTGCCCTCAGAAAAGCTGTGGGGCTTACCGAAAATGCGACCCTCGTGCACCACCATGGTGTCGGCGCCAATGATGATCAGCGAGCCCACGAAGCCCTCTTGCCCCAAAACCTCCTGCACAACCGCGCCGGCTTTGCGCTCGGCGAGCTTTTTGGCGGCCTCTGCGGGCTGCGCGAGCAAATCAGGTTCCAGCGTTTCGTCAACATCGGCTTCGCGCACGTCGAAAACAACGCCCGCGTTATCAAGCAGCTCCTTGCGGCGGGGAGAAGCGCTGGCAAGGATGATATCGAAGACAATGTTGTCGACAGGCGCCGATTCGTTGTTTTGGGCGGCACCATCGTTAGCCTCAGTTGCAGCTGAGACGTTTTCGGTTTCAGGTGCGTCGGATGTCGTTTCGGCCATGGTATTCCCTTCCTTGTGTAACGAAGGGCATTCTACCAGATGCGCGCAACGCGTAACGCGCAGCGTTTATTCCTCCAACAAAGCGAAGTATTCGGCGTCGTACAACGTTTTAAAGCGCTCTTCAAAACGTCCGCGCAACTGCGGGATCGAACCGTAGCCCTTAACGCCGTCAACGAACAGCGCGGACGCATTGTTGGTTTTGCGCCAACGCTTCCACACGTCGGGCACGTACGCATTGATGTAGTGCTTTATCTCGCCGTCAACCATATACGCGAAACCAGCGAAAACCTTGCCCTCGGGCTCGCGCTCATCCTGGCGCCAGGCCTGTGCGAATTCGGGGCTCACCCATTTGCGCTGCAAGCCAATGCCCAACAGCCCGTTGATGAGTGCACGCCTGTCTTCTGGCAGCGACTCAAAATACGCGGCAAAAGCCTCTTCGCGCGAGGCGGGGCTTGCATCCTGGAAAGTAGCAACGCGCTGCTCGAAAGGCTCTTTCAACGGCGCGAGCGTTTCCTCGAAGAGCTCGGCGCGCACCTGCTCTTCGTCGGCCTCAAATTCAACGCGCTTGGAGCAATAACCAAAATCCGATACCAGCTCGCCCGCATTGAAACGGCGGATAAGGTCTTTGCAGCAGGCGAGCTCGCTTTCATAGCGCAACTGTTCGAACGACCCATCCCATGAGAGCGCTGCGCAAAACTCTATTTCCTTGCCGTAAACTCCCGACTCGAACAAAGCAGCAGCCATTGCGCCAGCGTTGATATCACGGGGCAGTTCTTTCATGGTTTCTCCTCCCAAAGGCAAGCAATAATCGCTCTTGCGTAGGCGAATCGCGTCTTACCTATTCAATGCGCAAGCAGGCAGCTGCGTTTCGCAATTAGTTAACCACTTCAAATCGTAACGCACTTCACAAAGCCAGAGAATACATCCCTCGTTTTCAGGAAAGGGCACACGTTGAAGTTTCAAGGTTTAGCGCACTTGAAAGTTGACGCATAGTACCCTTCGCGACCCCGAAGTGAAGCAATCGCACTCACACGACCTCGAAGGCTGCGCACCGCAACCGCACGAATGTCGCATTGCGCTTGGCGAGCACCACATCGCAACCACGCGCATGTTGCGCGTGCCTTTAACCGCGCTTGCGGCGGGCGCGGAAAACAACCATGGGCTCTATGCGCACGCCCTTCTTGTTGGCAGACACCGCCAAATCGCCTTGGATATTGGCCGCGTAGCCGCTGACGATGCCCAGCCTGCCTGCGCGTGCCTCATCGGTTACGCCCTCATCTTCAAACGCTTCTTCATCTTCGATGCACGGCACTGCTTTATTGTCGCAAGGAGCATAGGCGGCAAGCACCGCGTCGATGGACGCAGTCTCAACCCGCGCATCGGGACCCAAGATTTTTCCCAGCACGTTCATGAGCACCCGGCGCTTCAACGGTTGAGGTTCTTTTGCCAATCCCGGCATAAGAACGCACCCTTCCCCGTAATCGGCAACCGCAGATCCCGCCTGCTCAATCCAGCGCACATAACGTTCTTCTAGGTCGGTCGCGCGCGCATCAAGCATGTCGTCCTCATCGGCTATCAAGTTCATAGTGCGCGTAAGCGTGCGCGCAAGCTGGGGGTTGCGCTCTTTTGCCGCGGGCACGATGTGCGTGCGCACAAAAGCACGGAATCGATCGGTGTGTTCGTTAGTAGCATCCTCGCGCCACAGCGCACCCTGCTCATCTTTAAGCGCCTGGGGGCGCGCCGTTATGTAATCACGCAAATCCTGGCGCTCCACCTCAAGCAGCGGTCGCGCGATTTGGCCGTTAAGGTACAACATCGAGCGGAAACCACCAGGCCCCGTTCCCACAATTGAACGCATGTAAAAGTTTTCGATGCGATCGTCTGCGGTATGGGCGGTGAATATGCGGCCGCTGGAAACAGGGGCGTTGAAGTGCCGGCACAGGCTTACCAGCGCTTCTTGCGCCGCGCGGTAGCGCTCGCGTCGGGCAATTGCCTCAACATTGCCGCCTTCGGCATCCACCATTGACGGGATATCGATATCGCATGCGAACAAAGGGATGTGCAAACTGTCCGCCAGTTGGGCCACGAACGCCGCGTCGTCATCAGCGTCTTTCCCGCGAATCTTATGGTTGACGTGCAGCATGGCAAGTGGGCCAATCACTTTTTGCTCGGCAAGTTCTTGCGCAATGTACGCAAGCGCCGTGGAGTCGGATCCTCCCGACACCATCAGCAACACCGGGGTATCGCTTTGCGCAAGGCCGTGCGCCTCGATAGTTTCCCGTGCGTTTTCTACAACATCCATAATTGCACCCTCATCTGCTCCTGAAGCTTTCAGCCTATTCCGTCCCCCATTATAAAACGCCTCTTGCGCTCTGCGCTTCAGGCTTCTAAAATGCCGATTCGCGCGATTTGAAAGAAAGGCATCCATGGAAGCTCGCCCAAAAAGTGCACCGTTTAACAACGAGGGAAAGAAGCCCTCTCACGTCGGCACGCTTTTTGTGCTGGGCGCGGGAGTGCTCTGGGCAACCATGGGCCTGTTCGTGCGACCGGTGGGAGCACTCGGGTTCTCGCCCCTGCAAATTTCAGCAATGCGTCTTTTTGCGGCAGTGCTTATTTTTGCCGCAATCATCACCGTGAAAGACCCGCGCGCCTGGCGCATTGGCAAGCGCGACCTTCCCGTTTTGCTTGCCTTGGGCGTATGCAGCGTGTCCTTTTTTACCGCCTGTTACTACACGGCCATTCAGGCGATGTCGCTTTCAGCAGCCGCCATCCTTTTGTACACTTCGCCCATTTGGGTGATGATTATGTCCATTGTCTTCTTCCACGAAAAGCCAACCGCACGCAAAGGAATCGCGCTCGTTCTTGCTTTTGCCGGCTGCGTCTTGGTTTCGGGCTTGGGCGGCTCGGTGAGCATGGTGGGCATACTTGCTGGCTTAGGCTCAGGGTTCGGCTATGCGCTGTACAGCATACTGGGCACCATCGCCTTGCGCAGACTCCCCTCGCTTACGGTAACCGCCTATGCCATGATTTTTGCTTTTGTGGCAACCTTGGCGCTTTGCGACGTTGGCGATCTTTTTCAAAAAATTGGCACCGCGCAAACGGTGGCATCGGGCACAAGCAATCTACCAGCCGCGCTTGCCATTTCAGTTAACGCCATTGCCGAGTACGGCGCAGCAGCGCTTGTCGTGTTCATGCTGGTGATGGGTTTGGTGACTGCAGCCGCTCCGTATCTTTTGTACACGTTTGGCCTCAAGCTCTCGTCCGCGAGCCATGCGGCAATCGTCGCCACCATCGAGCCCATTGTGGCCTCGCTCATCAGCGTGTTTGTACTGGGAGAACCTTTGGGCGCCACGGCAGTTATTGGCATCGTCTGCGTGCTTGGCGCCATTGTTGTGCTCAACAGCGGGCAAGACGAATAACCGCAAATGCGGCCGCTTCGAAGAGCAGGCCATCCCGAACGAACCACTGAAAACCAGCAGGATGAGCGGAAAAGCGCTGCAGCAGCCCTACATAAAGCAGCAAAAAGCACTGCAGCAGCCCTACATAAAGCAGCAGAGCCTGACCGCCGCAACGGCCCGGCCGGAGCTATTGCGCGTTTATTTATGCGTGTAGTCCAAAAGCGTAACGCCTTTGTCCTGCAGGTCTTTCGCGATAACGTCCTTCATGCGATTGGCAAAGGGGCACGGATATCCAATAGGGTTGCCCCGTTGGATGCATGATGCGAATGCGATGGTATCGGCGCCGCGTTTCACCAGTTCACGCGCGCGCAAAACAGCTTTCTTGCCTGGACAGCCCCCGCAATTGCAAAAGCCGATAAGCTCTATGTCGCCTTCAACGCCTTCGAACATGTCCGTGCGCTCGCGCACCACTTTGAAATCGCGCGTCCCGGGGCAAAAGTCCTCGGTTTGCATGCATCTGATAATCCCCAGCTTCATAGCGCTTCCCCTCTGTCGCACCAATTGCCAACCTGTACTGATTTTAGGAGCTCACTATATCATGCGCCCAACAAATGGCTAAACGGTCAACACATTTATATGACAGTGTTATATTGCATAGCCCGTGCTAGAATGCCGCCTTATGGATATCGCTGAATTTCTTAATACCGTGGACTCCCTGGTGTGGGGTCCCGTTATGATCTGCCTTCTTCTGGGAACGCACATCGTTATCACCATACGCACCGGATGCGTACAGCGCATGCTGCCTAAAGCCATAAAAATGTCCTTCGTTGCCGACGACGATGCCGAAGGCGACGTCAGCAACTTTGGCGCTCTGGCAACCGCGCTGGCCAGCACCATCGGAACAGGCTCCATCATAGGCGTTGCCACGGCCGTTATCGCAGGCGGCCCGGGTGCGGTGTTTTGGATGTGGATCACCGGCGTATTTGGCATGGCAACTAAGTATGCCGAGGTGTACGCCTCGGTACGCTACCGCGTAAAGGACGCCAACGGCGAGATGATGGGTGGCGCCATGTACATTTGGGAGCGCGCTTTCGTGCGGCCCGATGGAACCGTGCCCACTTTCGCAAAGATAATGGCCGCCTCGTTTGCGGCCTTCGCCATCATCGCCACCATCGGCACGGGCTCCGCCGTTCAATCTTCGGCCATTACCACGGTCATCTGCGCCAACATGCCCGCGCCCGCATGGTTGGTGGGAGCAATTGTCACCGTTTGCGTGGCGCTGGTTATCTTCGGCGGCGTGAAAACCATCGCACGCGTATGCGAGAAATTGGTTCCGGTCATGGCTTTGGCCTACTCGCTCGGTTGCGTGGTTATCCTTGTTTTCAACGCCCCTTATCTGGGCGAAGCCATCATGACCATCTTGGAATGCGCTTTCACCGGCAAAGCGGTATTCGGCGGCGCCGTGGGAAGCGGACTTTTGTGCGCACTTCAGTTCGGCTGCGCTCGCGGCTTGTTCTCCAACGAGTCAGGACTTGGCTCGGCCCCTATCGTAGCCGCAGCTGCTGCCACTAAAAATCCCGCACGCCAAGCGCTCATCGCCATGACGGGAACGTTTTGGTCAACCGTCGTCATCTGCTTGATCACCGGTCTGGTTCTGGTCTCCACCATGATTGCCCATCCCGATATCGTCACCGAGGCAACCGTCGCCGAAGGAGCCAATCTTGCCAGCGCGGCGTTTGGCACCATCCCCTTCATCGGCCGACCCATTCTGGTGTTTGGCATGGTAAGTTTCGCCTACTCCACCATCATCGGCTGGAGTTATTACGGAAACCGATGCGCCACCTACCTGTTCGGGCACCTGGGCGCATCCATCTATCGCGTGGTGTACGTTGCCGTTGGTTTTCTGGGCGCAATTGGAGTTGGTTCGTTGGTGTGGACCATCAGCGATATTGGAAACGCCCTTATGGCCATACCCAACATCATCGCCATTTTGGCTCTTGGCGGAAAGCTGGCCAAGGACACAAAATACTATCTTTACGAAGGGCACCTTGACGAACGCTTCGATGAGGAAATCCCCACGGTCCAACGCTAGCCGCAACGTTGGCGTCGCTGCGCGCATCCACAACTCCGCATCGCAAGCCGCCATTTGTGCATGCATCCGTAAACGCTAAGACGCCCGCACGGCTCATCTGGGCCGCACAGGCGTCGTTAATCTGTAATTACGCCGTTCTAGCGCGCCAAAGCGGCTCCCTTTTCGAACGCCATCTTGCATTCCTGCGGGAACACCGTCTCGCGACGGAGGTACCTTTCCTCAGGGTTGAAAAGCGTCCAGGGCCAATCGGTTTTGCTGTAATCCTTCAATTGGAGCGTATTGCCGCTTACGAACGTTTCGGTGGGGCCAACGAAGCGATTGAGCGTTTGCTGATAGCGCGCAAGCAAATCGACGTAGGCCGTATCGGGGGCATTGCTGGTCATGATAAGCAACACGGGAACAGGCCGCTGATTGCAGCAAGGCGTTTCAAGGTTATAGGTAAGGCTCTGGAACACCAAGCGCTCGTACAGCGCGCGGAAAGAAGCCGTGAGATCGCTTAAATAGTTGGGCGACCCAATGATGACGCCATCGGATTCGCGTATCGCATCAAGCACCGGCGTGAGACCATCGCGGCAGCCGCAATGCCCCTTGAACTGCTCCTTTTTGCACACGAAGCATGAAATGCAACCGGTGTACTTGTCAAGCCGGAACAAATCGAAACGCTCAACGGTAGCGCCTTCGGATTCGGCACCTTTCGCCGCCTCTGAAATAAGCGTATCGGTATTCCACCCTTTTCGTGGGCCTGCGTTCACCACGACGATTTTCTTACCCATCATCTCCCCCGTTCTTCCCTTTGGACGGCACCACGATGGCGCACCGCCTACTTACCTACCGAATGCTAACGCAGCTCTTTCATAAGTTCGACGCCTGGACGAAACGCGTCGGACACCTTGCTGCCCACCGACAGATACGCATGCTGCTCTTCGTCGTAGATGATGGGCTGCAGCTTCTCCAAAAGAATCCTGCCGTTTTCGTCCAAGATCCCCTCATCGGCAAGGATGTTTTTCACCTCACCCGTTATCTGCATATGACTGCCAACGGTTACCGTATGAACAACCGCGCACTCAAGCGAGAGCAAAAACTCGTTTATTACGGGCGCATGCACCGTTTTCGCTTCGCTTACGGTATAGCCAACGTTTTTCAGCTTGTCGGCGTTATAGCCCGATTCAACACCCAGATAATCTGCCTCCCGCACCTGCGACGTGCTGGGAAAGCCCAGGACAAACGCGTTGTTTGCCAAAATACCTTGAAGCGTCTTGCGCTTGAGCGTGGCGTTTATGGCAATGGTAACGCACGGTGGTTTGTGACTGCTTACCATGTAGAAGGCCAGCGTACACGCTTCCGCCTTGCCGTTCTCGTCGTACGCGGAGGCAACAACCGTTTGCGTCGGCGACACTACCGCATGAAGACCCAATTCTCGTTTAGCCATATACCCCTGCTACTCCTCGCCTTCAATGATGTACGCTGCTACAATTTCGCCGTCTGTAGCGGTAAGGAAAGCACGCGCTTGAGCGAAGCAGTTATGTCGTTAGCATATTCGAAAACATCAATCGCGCGTTTTTGCATAACGCGTACCCCTTCCGTTTGAGAGTTTTCACGCTGGAACAAAATCAAGTCACATGCCGTTTATTGGCAAAACAATACCCCGTTCAGCCATGAGCTGCCAATAAATAATACAGTTGTTTAACTCTCGTTTACAAACGCCCAATGCGAGAACGTTCAGCCCTGCGCCCGTGCCACCGTGCAGTTCTCCGCCCGTTTGACAGGAGCCGCAATCAAGCAAGCATGAGCTTGCGGTTAGTCAAACGAGTAGCCGCGTATGACATCAATTGTTGAAGAGGGAACGTATTTCTCAAGCTGTGCGGTTGGACCTTCTGCCAATTTGCGAACAGCCGATGCCGAAATAGTTTCCCCTTCGTGAGTGAGCCTCGGGATTATGACGCACTCGATCCCATAATCGGTAAGCACTTTTTTCGAAATCGCGTTGAACTGCTTCATTTTGGGATTATGGACCTCATCTCCGAAAAAACGACAGGTTATACCCAGCGAAGGCGCTATTTTTGTCGCGAATATTTCAAGATCGGCCATCGCGTTGCGTTCGAAATCATCCATGCTTCGCACGAAGTATTCCGGAAACACCGCCCGTGTTGCCTGGAAGGGTCCCGCAGGCGCAACAACCACATTTTCAAGCCCCGCCAAAGCCGCACACGTCATGGCGTAACGCTCCGCAAAGCTGAACAAGCCCATTTCTTCTTCGATCAACAGCAAAACGAGGCGATCGCAATGCGCGCGAGCATAATCGACCAAATAACGATGACCGAGCGTAAAAGGGTTGGCATGCATGCTAATGTTGCCCACACGCTCCTTGGGCGATGCGTGCATGCCCCAAAAATAGCGATCGAGATAAAGGCGCTCAACGGCTTTCTGGCTCAGGGCAAGTTCGCTGTCGTTTGCACCATCCGCAGGCTTCACAAGACCGGCCTTTTCTATCATTGCCCGCGATTGCAGCAATTTGAACAGTTCGATAGCGTAAATTCTGTTAACTCTGCTGTTACAATGGACGGCATCGTCGACCAGCCATTCCGCCGGCACGTCATAGGCCTCCAGCACTTCATGCAAGTTGATTCCGTCGAAACCAGGAAAACGTTTTCCTTCAAAGAAAACCACAGCTGTATCGCCAGCCCTCATGGGCGTCGACATAATACGCGTCAGCTCGGAATAAGGAGTCTCCCAGCATCCGCAGTTAACTGCACGATACGGATAGCCATTTTCGTTGAGCAAGGCCTGCAGATTGCTCTCAATGGTATGAGCATCCTCCACATACGGCCCCACAACAACGCATGGTCCGAAGAAATAGATGGAGCTAGACGCGCTTTCCGGCTGGCCAACTGTCAGGCGTTCTCCATCTGCGATGTTAAAATAAGGAGTCGAGCAATCCTGCAAACGCGTAAACGAGTTCTGCTTCTCAATAAGAAACGGATGCGCTCCCACTTCTCGGGCGTATTCTGGCGTGCAAAGGTCGCCGTAAAAAGCTTGAGCATGCTGGGGTAGCACACGCACCCGCCCGTCGACAAGCTCTCTTTTCTTCTTCTCCAAGGCTTCATACAGTGCGCTTTGGTAAGGCGTGCTCTGGCCCTGATCGTAGAGCATCACGACATTGATTCCGCGGTTTTTCAAATCGGAAAGCAAATCTTCAGCAGACGGCTCACTCATGGCCCTGATCAAATCGCAATAGGTTACCGAGCGCTCGTGCTCGTAGTAGGCATTTTGCATGAGCAACAGTGCACGTGCGCCACGCCGCTCGTCCTCATCGGTAAATACAACGAACCAATCATGCGCGTAGGCTTTAGGTATCTGCCTCCAACTTATGCAATCGCAACGGCATCCAAAACCGCTCAGTTTCTCTTTCCAGCGTTCGAACTGCTTCATCCGCTCAGTATTCTTTGTAACCGGCTTGACCAGCGCTATGCGCGCATGCTGCTCGAAGTATCGTTTTGCAAAGCGACTGCGATCCCAACCATCCCAATACTTCAGATAAAGCAAGTCGTCAAAACGGCTGAAAGCGCCTAAAAGCTTTCCCCCGTGATCAATGATGGGCAGAGCATGAATCTTGGATTGCGTCCTAAAGATCTCGCGGGCGCGCATGCACTCTTCTTTGCTCACGCTTTTGAAGCTGCGATTTATTTTTACGACCGTGCGCCCTGCATTCTTGGCTCGCAAATGTCACCCAGACTGACAATGCCATACAACTTCCCCAGCCGCTCGATATAAACAATGTCGGAAAAGTGCTGCTCCAAACTCTGCTGCAAGGACCCAAAAGAAACGCTGCGCTCGGACCCCAACAAATCAATCCGCGGCAAATCGCATGCCTTTACGAATATCATGACCTACACGACTCTCATTCCGCTTTCGCGCAACATGCTGGATTGCTCTTTCACGCATAGGCTTAAAGCAGAATACACGAGAAGAGATATCTAGGAATGCTGTTATTTATGACTTATTCTATTATATTTTAAAACGCGAAAAGCCGTCGAGTAAAGGACATAATTGCTGATTAGCGACTTAAAAGTATTGCCATCTCATCTAGGAAGATTTGTAGAATCATCTTTGAATACGAAGGTTTTTGATCAGTCTTCTATTGTTCTGAGCAAATTCTGTTTGCATTTTACGCTGTACTGCAAGGTATAGGATGCGACTCCGGCATCCATCGCGTTTTGTATTTCCGCCATCTCTGTTTGCATTTCCGCAACTTGAAGTTGCAGTTTTATTTTTGGCGGTTCAAGCAGCACACCGTCTCAATGTGGTCGGTGTGCGGGAACATGTCAACAGGTATTACCGTTTGCACGTTGTAGCCGCGTTTTTGCAGGTACGCACAGTCGCGCACCTGGGTATGCGGGTTGCAAGAAATATACACCGCGCGCGCGGGCGATAGTGCGACAAGCGCATCCATGAACTCTTCGGTAGATCCCGCGCGCGGAGGATCCATGAACACCACCAGGTTATCCTTTTGCAGCTGAGCACCCTCTTCGCGCCCCGTTGCAAGCTCGCGCATGAACGCAGAAGCGTCGTCCGCCACAAATCGAGCGTTCTCTATACCGTTATGCCGCGCGTTTTCACGCGCATCGCGTATAGCCGACGCCACGGAATCAACGCCGGTAACCGAGCGCGCACCCTGCGAAGCCGCCACCAGACCAATGGTTCCCGTTCCGCAATACGCGTCAATGGCATCTTGCGTGCCGTCAAGCGCCGCCAAGTTTATTGCGGTTTGATACAAAACTTCGGTCTGAATGGCGTTCACCTGGTAAAACGACTGCGAAGAAATCCTAAAGCTAAGGCCGCACAACGTGTCGAGGATAAACCCGGGTCCGTACAGACGCTGCTCACGCTCGCCCAGGATCACATTCGTTTGGCGCGTGTTCACGTTTTGCACGATGGTGGTAATAAACGGACAGCGTCGTACCAGCTCACGGCAGAACGCGCGCGACGAAGGAAATGCCTCGCCGTTGGTAACCAGCGTCACCAAAACCTCTCCGCTGTTATGACCGCAGCGCACCACCACATGACGCAAAAAGCCAACGTTCGCATCCTCGTCGTAGGGCTCTATCCCAAATGAGCCCATCAGGCGTTTCACTTCGCGTACAACCTGCTTTGCCTGCTGGTTTTCGATAAGACAGCCGTCGGTATCAATTATGCGATGCGAATTTGCCGCATACATTCCCGTGAGGATTTGATAGCGTGCACCGCGCTTGCCATCCGCCAAGCGCTTGCCACGTGCGAACGGCGCGATCACCTTGTTGCGATAGTAATAGGGCTCATCCATGCCCACAACGGGTTGCACCAGCGTGTGCGCTTTGTCAGCGGATACGAGCCCCGCATCGACGAACAACTGGCGAACCTCTGCCGCTTTGCGCGCTAGCTGCTGCTCGTACGGCTGAGCAATATGCTGACAAGCGCCGCAGCGTGCGCTTGCGCCACAGGGGTCGTTCGAGCGAGCATCGACGCTGCGCGCAGATGCGGATTTGTCCGCACGCAAGGGTTTGTCTGTGTGCGCAGCATTATGTGAGCGCTTTCGCATGGGTTTCGCCTTGGGCGCGCCCTTTTTATGTGCCGTTTTCTTAGGCGTTGCCATGGTAGCCACCTTGTACGAAACCCTTGTTACCTACGCTATTGTAATCGTTCGCGGCGCACCTGCGCGTTTGGGGCGCCTTAACTGGAGGAAGAGCATAACCTGTTTTTGACGCATCCGTTTCGAAACGGCAACCAAGATTATCATTTATTCTCTTTTGCTGCGCTGCAAGGTATCATTGAAACTGTCATTACAGGTCGAGCACAAGATGGCAAACCGCGCGGTTTTCCAAACGAGTGCGCACAACGTTAAACAAGATCTTTGGGACCTGAAGGAGATGCGCATGAATTTTCTCATTAGTTGGATGGTTACCGCTGTTGCCTGCGCAGCAGCAATATGGATCGTGCCCGGCGTTTCCATTGACGGCGGAATCCTTCCCCTTATTATGTTCGCCCTGGTATTCGCGCTCATCAACGCCAGCATAAAGCCGTTCCTCCAGCTTATAAGCTTCCCTATCACGGTCCTCACGTTGGGATTCTTCTACCTGGTGGTCAACACGGTGCTGCTGTACCTCTCGGCCTGGCTCGCCAACGTGCTGTTTGGTGCCGGAGTTAACATCTACAGCTTCGGCAGCGCACTTATAGGCAGCATCGTCATAAGCATCGTGTCGTCAATCGTCAACGGCATTGTGGGGCCGGAGGCATAAGCAATCCGAAACCCCGCGCATGCTCGCAAGAAGCTTCACGCGAGCAACCGCATACGCACATGAACAGCGCTTTTTCAGAAAGGCAGGTCTAGTATGAGCGACGACGTTATCGACAAACTGTTCGGCAAAGATGCACGCAAATCTGCCGACAATCCGTACGTCGAGCTTGTGGGTGCCGAATACAGCGACTCGGGCAACATGCTGGGCAATTTGTACGTTGTGGAAGTTAAACGCCAAGCTGATGGCAGCCTCGCAGTTGAAAAGCGCGTAGCGCAAATGCACAGCGACCCCATTGAAGTAAGCACCTATCCCGCTGACGGCGATCTTTTGGACCGCATCGATAGCATCGTAACGGCAGCTGGTGCGAAAACCTGGGGGGAGCTTCCGCCCAGCGAGCTCATCGCGCACGATGCCTCAACGCCCTTGGTAAGGTTGAGCTATCGCACTAGCGAAGGCTTCCCTGAATTCCTTACCATATCCTCCGCCAATGCGCTGCCCGAAGGCGGACGTGAAGCCCTTTATGCCATTCGCGACCTCATAGAATCGTACGCAACGGAAGCTAATCGGCTGTAAGCGATAATAAGGCAACTATCTCAGCATAAGCATAGCGAGATTCCTTTGAGAAACCCGCGAGCCGCCTCCGATTTTCTTGGATAGAAGAAGCGGGGGTGGCTCTTCTGCTCAATGGGGCCTCGCTGTTATAAAAGAGCGAATCATTGATAGCTTTCTCTCACGTTTGCAGCATGCGCGTTTCCCATGAAAGCCATGGATATGGCGCCTATATAACATTTTATTGACTAAACTTTAAATTTGAGTGTTCGACTTACTTAACACTGTTATTCTTTGTACGCTATATTTCAGTCATCGGTTTTCTAATAGACCTTTATACACCGTAAGGAAACCACATGCTCCAGCTGGACAGCATCCGCAAGTCATACACGACGGGCGACTTTACCCAGGTAGCCCTTGATGACGTTTCCATCTCTTTTCGCGACAGCGAATTTGCGGCGGTACTCGGCACGTCGGGCTCCGGCAAAACCACCATGCTCAACATCATCGGCGGACTTGATCATTACGATTCCGGCGACCTTATTATCGACGGCATTTCAACCAAGCAGTACACCGACCGCGATTGGGACACCTACCGAAACCACCGAGTGGGTTTCATTTTCCAAAGCTACAACCTTATCCCCCATCAAACCGTGCTCTCGAATGTTGAGCTGGCGCTCACCCTCACCGGCGTCGATCGCGCCGAGCGCCGCAAGCGCTCCATCGAAGCGCTTGAGCACGTTGGATTGGGCGAGCACATCAACAAGCGCCCCAACCAGCTCTCGGGCGGCCAAATGCAGCGCGTCGCCATTGCCCGCGCCCTGGTAAACGATCCCGAGATTGTTCTTGCCGACGAACCTACTGGCGCGCTTGACACCGACACCGGCATTCAGGTTATGGAAATCCTTAAATCCATAGCCAACGACCGCTTGGTGGTTATGGTTACGCACAACCCCGATCTGGCCGAGCAGTACGCAACGCGCATCATCAGCTTAAAAGACGGCCGCATCGTAGGCGACAGCAACCCGTTTACGGCACCAGTCGATGCCGCCAGCGATGCCGCAGCAAGCGTTGCGCCCGCGGCGGTGGCAACTGCCGGTTTTGTTGCGACAGGCACCAATGCTGCAGACGATATGAGCGGTACCGCTGCGGAACGGGCTACCTACGGCGAAGCTGGAACTGTTGGCACTTCCGATGCGGCGCCAATCGCCGGAGCTGCAGAAGCGCTCGACTCCGAAAACACGGCAGAGCTTCCGCACGTATCAGCGGCTGAAGCTGGAAAAGTTACCCCTGCTGCTTATGCCACCGACACTCCCACCGGAGCCGCCGGGGTCGCCGCGGCGGCGGCCAGCCTTGGCAGCGCTGTGAGCGGAGCAGTTGGCGGCAAGGGCAATTCCGCAAAAGGAAACCGCAAAGCCAGCATGTCGTTTTTAACTGCGCTGTCGCTGTCGTTCAACAATCTTATGACCAAAAAGGGTCGCACCGCGCTTACCGCGTTCGCCGGATCCATTGGCATCATCGGCATTGCCGCTATCCTGGCTTTGTCCAACGGCGTGAACAACTACATCGCCGACACCGAAGAAGAGGCGCTTACCAGCTATCCGCTTACCATCACCAAGTCAAGTTTCGACCTCTCTTCGCTGATTGGAGCTTCCGCAGGAAGCGGTTCGTCGCGCAACGTTGCGAGCCCCGCGCCCGACGAAGAACGCACCGTTAACAGCGTTATTCCCGAGTTCACCATCATGAGCGACATGTTCGCCCGCGTGCGCAACAACGACCTTTCCGCCTTCAAAGCCTATATCGAAAGCGGCCAATCGAACATTTACGACTATGTGAACACCATCCAGTACAACTACGGCGTTACCCCGCTGGTATACATGGACAACCCCAACGAAAACGGCGTCGTGCAAATTAACCCCTCCTCAATGGCGAACATGATGTCCAACGGCCTCAATTCATCGTCATCGCTGATGGGAACCTCCAGCGCCATGAGTTCATGGCAAGAAATGCTGGACAATCGCGAGATTCTCGAAGAGCAAATGGAAGTTGTGGAAGGCAGATGGCCGGAAAGCTACGACGAAGTGGTACTGGTGCTGTCAAGCCGCGGGCGAATCTCCGACTTCACCTTGTACAGCTTGGGCGTGTACGATCCCAAGGTTATGAAAGAGATGACCCAACAAGCGCTTAACGGCGAAGAGGTTGTGGTCCCCGAGCTTGAAAAAAACTTTACGTACGCCGACGCTTTGAATCTTACGTTTGCCGTCGTTCCTTCAAGCTCGCTGTACACGCTTAACGCCGAGCAAGGCACGTGGACGAACATGTCCAACGAAACCGAGTACATGACCAACCTCATCAACAACGAGGCCATTCACCTGCGCGTTGTAGGCGTGGTGAAAGCCGCGGAGGGCGCTTCTACCACGCTTATGACGGAAGGCGTTGGCTATTTGCCCGAGCTCACCTACGAGCTCATGCGCCGCGCCTCCGCGTCCGAAATTGTGCAGCAGCAACTGGCAAACAGCAATGTTGACGTGTTCACAGGCCGCACGTTCGAAGAGCTGCAGGACGAGCAGGGCAAGAAATTTGACATGGAGTCCATGTTCTCAATCGACGAAGCGGCGCTGCAGAGTGCCTTCAGCGTTGACACGAGCGCCTTCAGCGGGCTGGGCAACATCAGCCTCGATTTAAGCGGGCTCGATATGTCATCGATGGGAAGCTCCATCGACTTCTCGAATCTTGACCTCTCTTCGCTCACCACCGTCATCAACGCCGAAACAATTGCGCGCATGATGCAAGGAGCGCCTGCGCTTGACCTGTCGGATGTGACGGGCGACATGAGCCCCGAACAGCGCCAAGCGCTCCAGACTGCTCAAAATGCGCTGATAGCAGGTTACCTGTCGTACGCCACGCAAAACGCGAGCACCTATACCGATGCCTCGGGCGCTATGAACTTCTCCGCCGCTTACGATGACTACATTGCCACTCCCGAAGGACAAGCCCAACTGGCAGGCCTTCGTGCGGCATCGGGTGACGCTTATGCGGATGCGGTTCAAAACGCCACGCGCGACTATATGACCGGTCAGTTGGCACCGTATCTTACCCAACAAATGGCCGCGCTCATGACGCAGGCCGCAAGCGTGGTAGCCTCCGAAATGTCGCGTCAGATGGCCGCCCAGATGGCAGCGGCCTCAAGCAAGATGGGCTCTCAGCTTGCCAGCACTATTTCAAGCCAGCTTTCCAGCCAGTTCTCTTCGCTGTCATACGCTATGGCAAACGCCTTTAGCTTCGACGCAAACGCCTTCGCGAACGCCATCCAGTTCAACATGACGCAGGAAGACCTTACGTCGCTGCTCACCAACTACATGAACGCCGAAGAGCTCACCTACAGCGCGAACCTTACCAAACTGGGTTACGCGGCAATGGAGGACCCCTACTCCATCTACATCTACCCGATAGATTTCCCCGCCAAAGAATCGGTGATGAGCATCATCGACGATTACAACAGCAAGATGGAGGCTCAGGGGCAAGACGACTCGGTTATCCAATACACCGACATCGTGGGCGCGCTCATGAGCTCGGTAACCGATATCGTGAACACTATCAGCTTGGTGCTGGTGGCCTTTGTGGCAATTTCGCTGGTGGTAAGTTCCATCATGATCGCGATTATCACCTACATCTCGGTGCTGGAGCGCCGCAAGGAAATTGGTATTTTGCGCGCGATGGGTGCCTCTAAGCTCAACATCGCCAACATCTTCAATGCCGAGACCATCATCGAGGGCTTTATCTCGGGCGTGTTCGCCATCGCGGCGGTCTACATTGCTTCCGTGCCCGTTAATGCGTTCGTAGAAGAGGGCTGGAACGTTCCCAACGTGATGACCCTGCCCATCGAATCGGCCTTGATCTTGATTGCCATCAGCGTGTTCTTAACGTTTGTGGCGGGCCTTATCCCCTCCAGCATGGCATCGCGCCGCGACCCGGTGGAGGCTTTGAGGTCGGAATAATCCCAAGCGACCGAAGCAAAGCGTTCGGACCAAAACGCTCGGACCAAGGCGTCCACTGCCAACAAGCAAAAAAGCGATGTCCGCAAACGCGGGCATCGCTTTTTGGTTTTGCCAGTCGTGCCAAACATCGGTAGCGGTCTGCTTCACGACGCAGGCAACCACTGCGCACGGCGCGAGCAGCGGATTTACGCCTCGTAATCGGCCTTCAGAGCCTCCCACGCACCACGGGAGTTCTTGATAGTGTCAGGCGAGATGCAGTAGCTGCAACGAACCCAACCGGTGATGCCGAAGCTGTTGGACGGGACAATAAGCAGGTCATGCTTTTTAGCCTGCTCGGAGAACGCCTCAGCGTCATCCTCGAGGGCCTTCACCCACAGATAGAAAGCGCCATCGGGAGAGATGAACTGGTAGCCCAGCTCGCTCAGCATATCGGTGAGCAGCTTGCGGTTCTCGCGATAGGCTTCAACATCGGAAGGAAGGCCGATGCAGTCCTTGATAACGTACTGGTACGTTGCCGGCGCGCAGATGAAGCCCAACGCGCGACCAGCACCTGCGATGGCGGCGGAAACCTTCTCGACGCCCTCGATACGATCGGATGCGTACACATAGCCAATGCGCTCGCCCGGCAGAGAGAGGCTCTTTGCCCAGGAATAGCAGATAATGGTGTTGTCGTAGTAGTTGGCCGTGAACGGAACCTCCAGGTCGTACACGATTTCACGGTACGGCTCGTCGCTGAGCAGGTAAATGGGGTGACCATACTCGTCCTGCTTCGCATTCATGAGCGCCGCAAGATCCTTGATGTTCTGCTCGGAGTACACGCAGCCCACCGGGTTGTTGGGCGAGTTGATGATGACCATGGCGGTCTTCGGCGTAATAGCCTCGCGCAGAGCATCGATATCAAGCTGGAAGTCGGACTCGCGCATCATCACTTCAACGCACGTGCAGTCAGCCGTTTCGATCATAACTTTGTACTCGGGGAAGTACGGAGCGTTTACGATAACCTCGTCACCGGGGTTGGTGAGAGCAGCAATGGTGATATCCAGAGCGGCCGTTGCACCAGCGGTCATGTACACCTGCTGCGGCTTTGCGGGAATGCCAAAGCGCTCGCGCAGGTTGTCGGCTACGGCCTGGCGCACGCTGAAATCACCGGCGGCCATGGTGTAGCCGTGAAGCGCTACGGGGTCGGTGTTCGCCAGCTCAATTACCTTGTCCTGAACCGCTTGCGGAGAAGGAACCGACGGATTGCCGATCGAGTAGTCGTACACGTTCTCGGCGCCAATTTCAGCAGCGCGCGAGAGACCGTAGGCAAACAGCTGACGGATTGCCGAAGGCTCTTCGCCCAGGGCAAGCATTCTTGGATTGATCATCGGTTGCTCTTTTCTCTTCTGGAATACGAACTTTATTGATACATGCACATTATTGAAACATGAACGTTTCCACTATAGGGCTAAAACACGCAAGCGATGTGGCATTTTTCGCGAACGCACGAGCAAAACAATGTTACGCAAAGCATTCGCAACAAATCCGCCGAGAAGAGAGAATGCGGCATGAGGGCCACGGCTTTTGCCTGAGCCGGAAGCCCGGCGCGTTATCCATCGTATTCAAACGGGTTGATAATTGAGAGTCCATCAATGTAGTCGAAGTCCTTGGTATTTCGCGTAACCAGTGTCACGTTGTTGCGCAAGCACATTGCCGCGATCATGAAATCTTCTATCGTGCCAGCGTGTCCAGCATCATGCGCCTGCTGCCGCACCGTTGCGCAAAGGTAACCGCAAAACGCATCGAACGAAAGCGTTCTATCGGCGCAATCTCTCACAATTGCATCAATCACGTCTTTCAATACCGTCTTTCGCTTGCCATCGGGCAAACGAAAGACGCCGTAGTACAGCTCCTCGAGCGTAACAGAGGTTACTCCTACCTGTTCTTCGTGGTCTTGAAGCCATGCAACAACGTGATG
>JAZQAV010000072.1:0-8097 GCA_045545435.1 Eggerthellaceae bacterium
AAGTCGCTGCCCAAACGTGCGCCCACATAATGGAAGCCATCCTCGTTGGCGCCAACAGCCCATTGTTCGATTGAGCGCAGGCTTTCATCGGCGATAACACGAACGCCCTCGGGAAGACCAACGGGACCCATTGAGCCTTTGTGGAGGCCCGCAGCAACCATTTCCTCGTCGGTAAGGGGCTCAAAGCCTTTGATCACGCGGCCGGCTTTAATCTCGTTGACCTCATGGTCGCCCGGCACGAACAACACAAAGATGTTGCCCTCGGCGTCTTTGACCGAGAACGCCTTCATGCAGGAGGTTTCGGGAATACCAACGAACGTGGCAAGCTCTTCGATGGTGTGAACCCCTGGCGTGGCGATTTTTTCCATTGCCGGACGCTCGTAGCTGGTTGGATGCGGCACGCAGGCACCCGCCTCGGTGTCGGCAGCATACCCGCACTCGCAATACACCAATTCGGCCTCACCGGCATCGGCCAGCGCCATGTACTCGCGCGTCACCTTGCCGCCAATTTGGCCGGAATCAGCCTCAACGCCGCGCCAGGTAAGCCCCATACGGTCGCACATGCGCCCATAGGCATCGCCCATCTTGTCGTAATACTCCTGCAGCGATTCTTGGGTTGCGTGGAAGCTGTAGGTGTCGTTCATCACGAACTCGCGGCTGCGCATAAGACCGAAGCGCGGGCGAATCTCATCGCGGAATTTCACCTGCGACTGATACAGCGCAACGGGAAGCTGCTTGTACGAGCGCAGCTCATCGCGCACCAGAGCCGTAATGATTTCTTCGTGCGTGGGGCCTAGGCAAAACTCGTTGCCGTGACGGTCGGTAAGACGCGCAAGCTCGGGGCCATAGTCCTCCCAGCGGCCCGATTCATGCCACAGATCAGCAGGCTGCACGAAAGGCAGCAGCAACTGCTGAGCGCCCGTGGAATCAATTTCCTCGTTGACGATGGCGGTTACCTTGTTCATAACGCGCATGCCCAGCGGCAAAAACGTGTACAAGCCCGAACCCATCTTGCGAATGAAACCCGCGCGCAGCATAAGCTTATGGCTCGCGAGTTCGGCGCCGGTGGGATCCTCTTTCAACGTGGGGGCATACAAATTGCTCATGCGCATGATGGCGAACATATAACCAGGTCTCCTTCGTGGTGACAATTTTTGCACTGCGAACGCTCAAGATTCGCAGGGGTGTACCGAAAGCGAACGACAAAGCGGACAAAGCACCCGTGGAGGCCCTGATGCCACCTTGTATTCCGCACCGTTCGTGATTCTACCGCAGCGCGGCTCTTTTTGAGACGAGGCGCTAGAGCTTGGCTATTTCTTCCATAAGCGCATCGATAATCTGGCTTTCTTCAACTTTGCGAATGACCTCGCCGTGCAAGAAAACCGCACCTGTCCCCTTGCCGCAAGCAACACCGATGTCGGCGTCGCGCGCCTCACCGGGACCGTTTACCACGCAGCCCATTACCGCAACCTTAAGCGGTTTCTGCACGTTTGCCAGACGGCGTTCAACCTCGCTGGCAATATCGATAAGGTTCACCTGCGTGCGCCCGCATGTGGGACAGCTGATAAGTTCGGGGCCGCGACGGCGCAAATCGAGCGCCCCCAGCAACGTCCAGCAGGCGCGCACTTCGTTCACGGGATCGTCGGTAAGCGAGATGCGCAGCGTGTCGCCAATGCCCTCTTCAAGCAAGATGCCCAAGCCCGACGCCGACTTGATGATTCCCTGGAATTGCGTGCCCGCCTCAGTAATGCCTATATGAAGCGGAACCGAGGGAATACGTTTCGCAAGTTGACGGTAGGTTTTCACGGTGGTCATGACATCATGGGCCTTAGCGGATACCACCAAATCGGTGAACCCGCATGACTCGCAGAAATTCACGTACTCAACCGCCGACTCGGCAAGTTTTTGCGGAAGGGTTAAATCGGTACGCGATGCCAATGCCTGGTCGAGCGAGCCCGCATTCACCCCAATGCGAATAGGAATTTTCGCCTCATGCGCCGCATCAAGGACGGGACGGGTTTTTTCCAACCCTCCGATGTTACCTGGGTTGATACGCAATTTTGCAGCGCCGCGTTTTGCGGCTTCGATGGCTATTTGCGCATCAAAATGAATGTCGGCAACCACGGGCAACGGGGACTTCTTGCAAACCGTTTCAAACGAATCGAGGCAATCGCGTCGCGGCACCGCCATGCGCACAACCTCGCATCCCGCCTGCGCGAGCACATCAATTTGCCTCAGATTGCCCTCGGCGTCTTCGGCGGGCACGTTGAGCATCGATTGCACGACAACCGGAGCCCCTCCACCCAACGCAACCGAACCAACCATAACCTGGTGCGTTTTTTGATGTGGAAGAGCCGCTGCTTCCTCCGAAACAGCTCCTTCGCTTATCGCGTCAAGCTCTGCCATAAATCCCCCTTTGCCTGCGTAGCCGCATACTCACGCCGATGCCGCTACACCTTCGCGCACACAGCTGATCGGCCCTGCAATTGCTTGCATTCAAACGCAAACGTGCAGCTAGCTACCAAATACCAAATACGAACCGCTGGATATCCTGGTTCATCATTACCACGAACAACAGCAAAAACGCCGCCATACCCGCCATGGAAAGGTAATTGAGCGCGCGCACCGATACCGCGCGACGGCGAATGCGCGCCACCAACTCAACCACCCAGCGCCCCCCGTCAAGTGGCGGAACCGGCAGCATGTTCATGATGCCCAGTGAAACCGAGATCATGGCCGTAAACGTTAAAAAGCTCTGGAAGCCCTGCTCAAATGCCGACTTCGAAAGCACCGCGATGCCCACGATAGAGGTTGAGTTGGAAACCGTATCGGCTACCATTTGCGGGTTCAGCAGGTTAATGACCGCTTGGGCCACCATACCTATGTACACCAGCCCCACTTCAATAGAGCGCAGCGGCGATATGGTGACATGGGTAATTGCGCCCGTTTCGACGTTTTGGTAGTCGAAACCCATAACCGAATAGATGATGATAAACGCCACCATGGCGAACAAAAGGTTCACAAACACGCCCGCCAGCAAAATGACCGATCGCTTCCAAAACGGCAGAGAACGGTACTGCTGACGATATTCGCTCTCGTAGAAAGCATGCGCATCTGCAAGCGGCCTGGGAGTGCCTTCCGCATATTCCTGCGGAAGCGCATCACCGTTGCGCTCAGCCCGCTTTATCTGGCGTTTCGTAGGTTTTACCGCCGGCGTTCGATAGGTGTTGTAAGGGTCTTTTTTGGTAGGGCCGGTAATGGTTCCCCACTCCACCAGCTCCTCAAGCGTGTCATACGCCTCATCGTCGGTAATGCCGCAATCTTGGGCCACGTCTTCCATCAGCGCTTCACCACGCGCGTACACTGATGCCATGGCACATTCCAAATGGGGGCTCATTTCGCCTGGCTCCATACCGCACACGCGCGCATAGCCGCCCAACGGCACCAGGGTAACGCCAAAGCGTGTTTCACCATGCGTGAAGCCAATGGAGGGGCCGGGAAGCCCCAGCATGAACTCCGATACGCGCACACCGAACGCGCGCGAGGCGACGTAATGACCGCCTTCGTGAATGAATACCAAAAAGCCCAGGCACAACGTTGCCGTCAATATCATAACCAGCACGTCCACCGCCCAAGCTCCTTCCTGTTTTCACTCAACAACTTCAAAAACTTCTCGCATGGAACAATTATTTCCCCTGCGAGCTTATCGCATGCAGACGTTGCGCCACCGAGCGCACTAACGAATGCACGTGCGGGCTTTTGCGCGCGCCCAGGCATCCACGTCTTCCAATTGCTCAAGGCTTTCAACTGGCTGCACGTCATGGGCGCTCATAACCGCTTCCACGCACGCGGCAATTCCCAGATAGCTGCCCTGCTCCGCCAAGAACGCCGCCACGGCAACCTCGTTGGCCGCATTCATCACGCACGGAAGCGTGCCACCGCGCCTGCCCGCCTCACGGGCGAGTGCCAAACAGCGGAAGGTATCGGTGTCGGGGGCATCGAACTGCAGCGACCCCAACGTGGTGAAATCCAACGGCTCAACCGGTGCATCCCAGCGTTCGGGCCACGACAGCGCATACTGGATAGGAATGCGCATGTCGGTTGTTCCCAAATGGGCCTTAACGCTGCCATCTGAAAACTCAACCATCGAATGGATAGCGCTTTGCGGCTGAACCACAACGCTAATGCGATCGTAGCTCATGTTGAACAGATGATGCGCCTCTATAACCTCAAGCCCCTTGTTCATAAGCGTCGAGGAGTCGATGGTTATTTTCGCCCCCATGTTCCAGGTGGGATGCTTAAGCGCTTGAGCTGGCGTTATATTGGCCAACTGCTCTTTTTTCATACCGCGGAACGGACCGCCCGACGCGGTAACCCACAGCCGTGAAACCTCACGGAAGTCTTCGCCGATCAGGCACTGGTAAATTGCACCGTGCTCGGAGTCGATGGGCATCAACTTACCAGGGGCATCCGCCATAGGCATAATGAGGTCGCCACCCACAACCAGCGATTCTTTGTTCGCCAGCGCAAGCACCTTACCCGCCGCGAGCGTTTCATAGCTCGCACGCAAGCCGGCGGCGCCCACCAAGGCGTTCACCACCACTTCAACTTCGGGCAAATGGATAAGGTCCAAGATGGCCTGCGGGCCAAAATCGAGCGACGGGGAGCTGATCATCGAAGCGGCAGCATCGCCGTTCAGCGAGCTTTGATTGTTGTTGCACGCACTCACCCACGCGCGCAGTTCATCTGCCACGGGATCTTTCGAAAGACGCTGGTCGGCAAGCGCAATATGGGCCACACCCATCTCGCGCGCCTGCGCAAGCACTTCCTTTGCACGGCTGTTCGCGCCCAGGGCAACTACCGTAACCTTATCGGGGTGACGTCGCGCAACATCGATGGTTTGCGTTCCGATGGAACCCGTAGATCCCAATACCGCAATTTTTCGCGGAGAAGACCATACTTCAGGCATTGCAACCTCTTTTCGTCTTTACAACGGAAGCGTTAAGCAGCCCGATCCGAACAGCAGAATGGCTGCCACAACCGCCGTGGTCATAAGCGAATCGCATCGGTCGAACAAGCCTCCGTGACCGGGCATGATGTTTCCCGAATCTTTGAATCCCGTACCACGTTTAATGCGACTTTCGCACAAATCTCCAATGACGCCTGCAATACCGCACAACAGGCCAAACACAATCGCTTGGTACGCGGTAATGTTCATCGCGGGGATGAGCAGCGTCAAGCACCAGAACAGCATGGCACCCACCAGGCCGGCAAAGAAGCCTTCCCAGCTTTTCTTGGGACTTACGCGCGGGGCCAGCTTGTGCTTGCCGAACTTGCTGCCGAACATGTAAGCGAATGCATCGTTGGCCCAGATGCTGAAAAACAAAATGATCAGAAGCACGCCGCCCCATGGCTCAGGCATTGCTTCACGAATAAGCACCAGAGCGGAAAGCTGCATGCCCACGTACACCGCGCCAAACATGCTCACACCCACATCTGAAATGCGAGCGGGAAGCCAGAAGGCGTACCACACCGTAAGGGCAACAATTAAAAGCACGGTCACGAACACCAAGCCATAGAGACCAAAGAAAAACACGCTCGCCGGGTACAGTATGGAGGCCACAATGCCGATGCTCTCGTTGGGAAGCTTGGCATCCGAGCGCAACATGTAATAGAACTCTGCAGCGCACACGCCTGCCGTTGCGCACACGAACACAAGAGTTGACCAGCGGCTTGCAAGTATGCATATCACGCTTAAAGCGACATAGATGGCACCAGTACGCAGCCGAACCTGAAAGCTGCTGGCGTTTTTGAACTTGTCGGGCGTTTTCTCGTACGCAAAATCTTTGAAACGCTTGCGCCGCGCCTGGCGCTTTTCGCGCGCCTCTTGAAGGTCGTAGGGCTTGCTCATGCGCGCTGCAGCACGCGCTGTCCGGGTAGGACGCTTTTGAGCAGGCGCTCCTTCATCGGACACCGATTGGGGCGCACCATCATCAGAAGCCAAACTGGCTTCAGCATTCGGCTCAGCTGCAGGCGCAACACTCAACGAGGAGCCCTCTTCGGGAGTGCGCCCTTCTTCAGAAGAGCCTTCAACCGTTTCTAGATTACTGCGGTGCTGCGCGTTTGCGCTCATTGCTCCACCGCCCCAAAGCGACGGTTGCGCCTTTGGAACTCAAGCAGTGCGCGCAAAAGCTCGTATCGGTCGAAATCGGGCCACAAAACATCGGTGATCACGAATTCGGCGTAAGCGATTTGCCACAGCAAGAAGTTGGAGATGCGCATTTCGCCAGATGTGCGAATAACCAAATCGGGATCGGGAATGCCCGCGGTGTACATATGGCGCGCCAAGGCCTCTTCGTCGATAGGCCTGGGCTTGCCTCCGGCCGCCACCACCGCGGCAGATTCAACCACCAGGGCGTTAACGGCATCAACTATCTCGTCACGGCCGCCGTAGTTCACGGCAACCAGCAAGGTCATGCCGTCGTTGTCTTTTGTTTTCTCCCATGCCTCGTCAAATGCCGCGCGCGTTTTTTCGGGCAGCATATCGGTGCGCCCGATGGTCATCACGCGCACGTGCTCCTCATGCAACCCGTCAACCTCTGCCAACATGGTTTTGGCAAACAGGTTCATAAGACCCGACACTTCTTCTTGGGGGCGCTTCCAATTCTCGGTAGAAAACGAGTAGATGGTAAGGTAGCGAACGCCCAAATCCGAAGCGCAGCGTATGGTTTCGCGCACGGCCTCAATGCCAGCTTTGTGGCCGTTCAGGCGATTGAGCGCACGCTTTTTAGCCCAACGGCCATTGCCGTCCATAATGACGGCAATGTGCTGGGGTACGGCCTCTTCCTTCAGCAGAGTTGGGTCCACGTCGTAAGGAGGATTGGGAAATATGTAGTCGAGCGTTTTCTGAAACATGCGCTAGATTTCCATGACCTCCGCTTCCTTCTTTTTGTAGGAAGTATCGATTTCGGCCACGTATTTGTCGGTAAGCTTTTGGATAGCGGCCTCGGCGCGCTTGGCGTCGTCTTCGGGCAGGCTGTTTTCCTTCTTCTCTTTCTCGATAGCGCTGTTGGCATCGCGACGAGCATTGCGCACGGCCACGCGAGCCTCTTCGGCATACATCTTGCACTGCTTGGCAAGCTCGCGACGGCGCTCCTCGGTAAGGGCCGGGAACGGCAGACGGATAACGGAGCCATCGTTGCTGGGCGTTACCCCCAGATTGCTTTCGAGAATGGCATGCTCAATAGCGCGCAGGACGCCTTTGTCCCACGGCTCGATTACCAGCATATGCGCGTCAGGGGTTTTAACACCTGCAATTTGGTTGATAGGGGTCATAACGCCGTAATACTCAACCTTGATCTTGTCGAGCACCGTGGCATTTGCGCGGCCCGTGCGAACCCCGGCAAAGCTCACATTAAGCTGATCGAGTACACCCATCATGCGCTCTTCAGCGGCAAGCTCAATTTCTTCTACGGACATATGCTGCTCCTTCCCTTTGAAGCGATGGCCCTAAAGCCCCTCGCGAATTTGCTTACTTGCGTTTGCTAACGAACCGTGGTGCCCACGTTTTCGCCCTTGAGGGCGCGTGCGATGTTGCCTTTTTCGGTAAGGTCGAACACGATCATGGGCATATCGTTGTCCATGCACAGCGACGTGGCCGTGGAATCCATAACGTTAAGCCCGCGGTTGAGCACCTCAAGATAGGTGATGGTGTCGAAGCGCTTAGCATCGGGATTCTTCGCCGGGTCGCTATCGTACACGCCGTCGACCTTGGTTGCCTTCATCAGGCAGTCAACGTCAAGCTCGCACGCACGAAGTGCGGCCGTGGTGTCGGTGGTGAAGTACGGATTGCCCGTGCCGGCTGCCAGAATAACCACGCGGCCCTTCTCAAGATGACGAATGGCGCGACGACGGATGTAGGGCTCTGAAACCTCTTGCATGTTGATGGCGCTCTGAACGCGCGAGACCACGCCGTGGCGCTCGAAAGAATCCTGCAGGGCAAGAGCGTTCATAACCGTTGCGAGCATGCCAATGTAGTCGGCTTGCGCACGATCCATGCCTTCGGCTGCGCCGGAAAGACCGCGGAAAATGTTGCCG
>JAZQAV010000073.1:0-12242 GCA_045545435.1 Eggerthellaceae bacterium
GCGCCCATCGAGATTGTGCTGGAAAAGGAAGCGCCCCTTGCGGGGCGCGTGTCAATTCTTCTCGTTGTGGCGTATCAGCCAATCGTGGAACGCTGTAGCAGCGATGTTTGGAATGGTGTAGCAAAAGCGGCGAAATAATCAGGCAGCAAGCGCCACGCCACCGACAAGTGCCATGCAGAGCTGAAGCAGGCGGTCATGGACATGTGCCGGAAACGCAACCTTCACCAGGTCGACCTTCTCGACCCCGCCAAGGAGCGCGTGACCGAGCGCGAGTACTGGGCGCAGCGGCGCCTCGAGATCAGGGAGAAACTGAACGCCAGGCAAAGGGTCGGCATCGCCCCCGGCATGCCGAGCAAACACACGCATATCATCGGATCATCGCTTTTGGTTATTGGCAAATGCGAAACAGGGATAGCATAGGACATGTTTCCCTCATCCACTTAAACCATCCCCCCGTGTTGTGCGAGCACGACAGCGCGTCACCCCACAACACTTTCTAATGCGCCAAGAATCCATCTTTGTGACGATAGTTCGCGGAACGACGCAGAGTGATGAATATTGCATAATAGCTTCTGGAGCACTTCAATCTAGTTTTTATGCCCATAATTGACGCAAGGCTGATACGGTCTTGGGCAGACCTTCAGAAATCCCGTATCTAACACCCCACCCTAAGGACCTTAGCTTTTCCGAGTTCATCATAGCCTTCGTAGCAGTCGAGTATCCCGCAAGCTCCACTTCATCAGGTAAGTCAAAAACGACATTGGTCCCCGCTTCATGCGCAATTAACTCCGCCAAGTCACGAAGAGTCACATCAGAAGCATCGTCGGCGATATTGTAGGCTTCTCCATTTTTGCCCGAAAGAAGGCACCACAGTATGCCGTTAACAGCATCAATCACATTTAGATAAGAGAATTGCTGGTCGCCTTTACTTTTCAAGACAACGTCGCTTCTCTGAACGCCATTCCTAATGAATTGGGAGAGTGCCTTAGAGTCATCTTCCAACAGAGTAACGCCATAGGTCCGCGCAAGCCTTGGTAGCACAATGCTTATTTTTTTTTGATGCAAGTACGCCTGGCACAACGCTTCACCCAGTCGCTTACTCTCGGTATAGCCAGCACGCAGCGTGTTACAGTCAATAAAACCGCAATATGACTCGTCAAACTTATCGACATCGCCGCGATTCTCGCCATACACTTCGACCGACGAGGCAAAAAGAAATTTCTCTGCGTCGCAATCGCATGCATATTCTAATAAGTTCTTAAGACCCACAACATTAGCCGAAATTGTTCCAATTGGATCTGTTGAATATGCTCTCGGGTGCGTCGAGCTAGCAAGGTGAATAACGAAGTCGGCAGGCACAGAAGGCCTTGAATTCTCGACACTTACATCAAGCTTTTCAAAAGAAAAAAGCGGATCGTCGAAATAGGGAAAGCGTTTTTTAGCCTTTTCCTCATTACGTCCAATTGCCAAAATCCGACAATTAAGCCCATCAAACGCGTTTTTCCTCATGAGAAGATCAATAAGAGAAGCGCCTATCATCCCTGATGCGCCAGAAATGGCTACAGTCTTAGAATTGAACGAATCCCACGGTAGCTCTTGATTGCGGCACCAGTCTAAATCACTCACGTATTCCGCTATATCCAGTCTTTCCATAACTACTTCGCCCCTATTTCAACCAACTGTCTTTTTCGGCTTTGAGATATGCCTTAAACAGTTCAAGGTCGTCTTTTGTCGTTAGTTTGATATTTTTGTCGGAACCCATAGCAAAATGCAAACGCTCCCCAAGTTCAACCATCATGGTATTAGTGTAACTTGACCCATAAATACCGATTTCTTCATCAAACGCGCGCTGATAACTGCGAAGCAGCAGATCATATTTGTACGCCTGCGGAGTTGATACGCGACGAAGCGTTTCGCGCGGAATATACTGCGTCGTTGTATCAGGGTCGTCTTTATCAACCAGAAATATCTGCTCGTTATAAGGCATTGAGGTCACCGCATTCCCGTGCCGGCGGCAGACCCTCAAAACATCTGATAAAACAGATGACTCGACTAAAGGACGAATCCCATCATGAATAACAACAATATCGTCTTTGTCAATAAGACCTTCAAGATTGAACACGCCGTTTCTAATCGATTCCTGTCCAGTCGCACCGCCAGGAACGATCCATTTGAGTTTGCTTATAGAAAACTGATGAGCGTAGGCCCGCAGCATATCCTGCCAACCGTCTATGCACACAACTTCAATCGCGTCTATCTCAGGATGACGCTGAAAGCCTTCCAGCGTGTACACCAATATCGGTTTATCGTACACACTTATAAATTGCTTCGGAATGTCTTGTCCCATTCGGGATCCCGTCCCGCCCGCAATTATTATCGCTATATTCATATAAAACCCTTTCAGTTAGTTTTATTCAGGTACGACCTGTTTAAATCGAGCTCCAAATAATCATGGCGAACGCCTTCTCTCTGATCCGTAGGTGGCAAGACCCGCCAATCCCCATAAAATGCTTCTAGGTACAACTCGGGTTGCTCCACACCGTAGACAGACAAATCTTCAAATTCCATTATTTGCGGCTGACCGTAAATATATTTCGGCCAGATTTCCTTTTTGCCGTAAGAACCTACAAAAACCGAAACATAGGTGCTATTTTCATACGAACCATCTTCCCACATATGCGAAATCTTCTGCGCGAGCGCTCTATCGTCAAGCAGCGCACCGGGGATTAGTTGAGCAATTTCGATAACCAGGTTTTTAAATGCACTTCTTTGAGGCCGCACGACCCCCACCCGCGCCGTTCGAAGATTGTTCCATTTCGCAACCTTTCCCCAGGTTCTTTTAGCTTCTGCATAGCTTGACCCAGCTCCATCCAACGGGAAAAGATCTAGAAACACCCCTCGTTTGATCTCGTACTTTGCCTTTTCCACCAGTGTCGTTTCTGTGTCGAAGAGTTTTGCGTGCGCATAATAAAAATCTGGGTTTTCCGAATCGGGCGTTTCGACAAGATAACGCCCACAGTCTTCACGTCGAGCAAGCTGGATCAATCTTTCGTAATCCGGCCGCGGCAAGACTATATCAACGTCGTCATCCCAAGGAATAAAACCCTTGTGTCGCACCGCTCCGAGTAAAGTACCTCCGGCAACGTAATAAGTAACATCGTGCTCAACACAAAACTCGTGAAACCATCGGAGCATTTCGAGCAGCCGTTTCTGCAATGGACTTAAACTATGAGTCTCCAATCAGTTCCCCTCCCTAGCTAAAACATCACCGAAAGACGCATAAAAGACCTATCTCCAAAATGCATGCGCCGTCGCATGGCTCCACTCTCGAGGCGTCCGCCAATCAGCCCCATATAATTGATCGAGCACTTTTTCAGCGTTACACGGCACTACGAAATCAAATCCTTCAAACGGAGCCCGAACGCCATCATCGAATAAATCCTTTTTCAACCGCGCGCGTTCATAGTCTTTTGGCTTATAGTTGGGAAGGTATTCGATATAGTTCTCAGTTCGGTTGTTTTCGGAGGCAATTGCGAGCAACTGGTAGAACGCGTCTTTGCTATAGCGCCTTTCGGGCATAAGCTTAAAACGCGTTTGTAATACCCTTTTAGCCAGGATTTTTTTACTTTTCGACTCCGAATAGCGCCGATATACCTGATTGGCTTCGTATGAACGGCGGACCAACTTCACAAGCTTAGAAAAGCTTTCGCTGCCTAAATCGTCATCAAGAATGAAGATATCAGCCGATAGGCCGTATTCTGACGGCAATAATCTATGGTCATTACGATAACCGGTGCGTTTATCGACTATCTTTGCCCAAGTGAAAGCATAGCCTTCGCTAAATGGCGGAATGAAAAGAAATCGATCATTACCGTTGAATTTTTTGGCGAACTGCTCAAAGTCGGAACGCGGCATCCAGATGTCAACATCATCGTCCCACGGGATAAAACCCCTATGACGTACCGCTCCGAGTAGGGTTCCATAAGCCAGATAATAGCGAAGACCATTATCGGAGCAGAATCCATCAAAGAACCTGAGAATATCAAGATCAGCATCATGAACTTCTTTTAATGATAGATAATTCATCGTCTTACCTTTCTAAAGAAGCCAACCAGCTTATTCATAGGTAGCGTTTTTATAGAAACTAGCAACAGAAGAGAAAAAATAAGTGCCTGTACGGAATACCAAAACACGCCCAATGGGATGCTAAGCGCCAAAAGCACCTGCGCTAGCAGCACGAAAAAGCAGAACGCATTTTGCACCCAATTAATCTTGAATCTAATATAACGTTTCGACTGAATCAGCCTCATAAGCCATATAGACGCACATGTCAGCGGAGAGCAAAATGAAGCCCCCACTAACCCGAAGTTCGGGATAAGGAGAAAGCACGATGCGGCGCAAACGACAATCGAAACAATTGCCGAAGACGCTATTGGCTTCGAATTGCCCGCACCCGCAAACACCCCACTCAAAACGCTACCAAGAAGAGTAAAAACGACGCCGAGCATAAGCGCGGGAACATATCTCCAAGCATCGTAAAAATCTTCGGAAAACAATATCAACGCTATTACTGGAATTAGAGCGATGCAAAAAGATACCAGCGTCGCACTTATCATGCACATCGAGTTGTACACTTCGCTAAAGAAGCCGTCTTTATCTTCAGGGTCGTACTCTTTTATCGATGATATTTGCCAAGCCTGCAGAAAAACCTGTTGTATCGCACTCGGAATAGAAGGAATTTTGTATGCTGCAGCCAGCAAACCCGATGCCGAAAACCCTAGAAAAAAAGCTGTAACATATCTGCTCAACATACTTTCGGCCCACCAGCCGATACTATTTATGCTAAGCGGCCACCCATAATCAAACATAGATTTGAAACAAGAACGGGACGCCTTCGTTAAGTACGTCCAGCAACGGCACCGAATTGCAAGTAGCGAACCGGCAATGAGCCTCGACGCAGACAAGGCCAGAAAATAACCCACTATGCCAAGCGGCACGACCCACATAAATAAAACGCTAAACAGAACGAGAAGGGCCGAGGACAGCAAAGCCTCAAAAGCCATGTCTTTCACCTTGTCAATACCACGCGCAAAGCGTGATATCAGACGCTCCCAGACAGTCGCAAAAAGCAACATAGGACACATCAAAAGATACAGTTGCTCTTCCTGGTTTAACGTAAGAAGCATCAGCAGAGCGGCGACAAGCACGAAGGACATAATTGAACCGACTACTGTCATTATTAGGCCAGCCGAAAATGTTTCACTAACCGAATCAGGATCCGCAAGCGCGTATCGCATCACCGATTCGCACACATTGCACGTAATCAATGGTGCAACTAAAACTACCCCAGTATAGAAAATGTCCATTTCGCCGTACTGCCCAGTTGTTAGAACGCGCGTATAGAAGGGCACTAGCAAAAAAACAAGGATTTTGGATCCAAAATTGCTAATGGTCATCCATCCAATGTTTTCTATCAGATATCGATATTTCGACGCATTCCCCAATGACTCATCCTTGCCGCTTCAATAATTCTTCAATCTCGTTAACGTGATGGCGCTTAACAACAATCCGGCTTGCATCCATGTCCTCGATAACCGTTAAGCCAGTTTTTGAATCCCATGATGAATCAGGAATTCTCCACGTCGGACCGTAATTCGTTTCTAGCCATGCTTCCGCATTGACAGGTAGCCGAATGTCGTAACCACTAACCGTTGCTACAAGCGTCGAAGTAACTGCGGGAAAATCTCTATAACTGCTAGTTGTCGCCTCAGGAACCGCATATACAACATCCCTCTGTCGCGCACAGGAATATACGCGCATTTGCGCCTCAGACAAATCGTCCCCTTTAATCGGGAAAGCTCCAAAAAGATCGAATGAAACCTGACTCGAGTCAAAAGATATTTCCGTGACTTTTGACTCGAGTGTATATATCAACGTTGGATAAAACCCTAATTTTGACAATCTATCAACCGCTTTAGCCCATGAAAAGTTCTCATCAACAATCGCGCAGAAATCGAGATCGACATCATGACGCAAAAGCTCACCCTCACGAACTATCCCAAGAAGCGTTCCGGATGACACGAAGCATTCAAAACCGATTTCATGCAACGATTGCGTAATCTCGCTAGCCGCTTTTAAACCAAACTTTTGCAGCGAAATCCTCGCTGTTCTGCTTTTTAGCTTTCTCGTTTTTTTTACAATGGCGACCAGCATTTCATTACGTTTAAGCCAGTTCCTTATTTTTACTATTGTCATGTACGCTTTCATAGCTTCTATCCCAGCAACTCAAAAAATTTGTAACTGCACAGACTTCCTCGAGTGCACGACAAAACCAACAAGACAATCGTGGCAAATATAAGCACCTGATTAAAACGCCTGCTTTTCATTGGTTGTTTCAGCTCGAAACCCAACACTTTCATTATGGGAACCAAACCCCACATAAGGACAAATTGAGAATATCGAACAAATATAGTGAAGTTCGCAAAAAAGGCGATTGCGAGCGCGACAAGCATGAAGGACAGCATTAATCTGGTGTTCTTTTCGCTGTTATTGAGACCATCGCCTCTATATGCAAAGGTTGTAGCTATTAGCACTACTACCACTTGGATAGTGCTAATCAACTGCTCCCATACGTACGAATAATGATCGCCATCCAAATAACTCAAACCTTTTTGCGTAACGACCGAAGTAAAACCCTCGCCGTAGGCAAAAAAGAACATGAGTAATGCAATGCCTAAAACGCCATTCAGCAGTCTCTTGTACACTTGAGATTCGCGCTGGAACAAAAAAAATATAAATCGAAGCGCAACAAGAACTACTGCCGCAGGATGCAACAAGGCGGCTACGATATAAAGAGGTAGAGACAAGATGAACTTAGAGCCCTTATAGAATTCGCCATACCACGCATAAAAAACAAGGGCGTTAGCCAAACTATTTCGTATACCACTAATCAGCCCCATGAATAAAGTTGTTCCCATCAAAAATGCGATTGCGTAGGCAAGCCCTTTGTTACCGCATTCACAGCGCCTTGAATAGTCCCACGCACAGGAAAAAATTAGACTATATCCAAGGAAAGCAGTTATGGCAGGCAGCAAACCGTCCACCCGAAATTGACCGATTAGCCAGAAATAAGCCAAATAAACAGGCGATGTCGTATTTGCGCAGGCGTCAATGAGCTCGTAAACGTTCATGTTGGCCCACGAGTTCATGTATTCAGTTAACCTTACTAGATCCGCCGTATAATACGGAACATAGAAAAAACCCAGCAACGCGAGAACGAAGGCATAGGAAAGCAACCACCTTTTAGCGTTGTTGCCATTGGACACACTTATTCCGTTGCAGAAAACAAGAAGAATCACGAGATATGCGGAAACTCCAACTATCCGTTCAAAAAGAAACACTGCATCCCCTAGCCAATTGTCATCTAGACTTCTCAGGTCTAAGCAAAATACCCCTGTAAAACTGCACTAAATCTTGACTAGCCAATCTGATATCAAAACCTGAATTCGCAATCTCTTCGCTTGTAAGATCATAACGATTTCCGCTCATCTGAATAACCGCCGAAGCCCAATCATCTGGCGAACCCGACAGTGGACAAAACCGCACGCAACCAAAAGCGACCTCTTTCGTGATAGCATCGCTTAGCACGCAAGGTAAGCCGGCGGCTTGAGCTTCCACTGCAGAAACTGGAAGCCCCTCAAACAAAGAACTCAGAATGAAGCAATCATATGCCGAATACAGAGCTTCGACGTCGCTCCTGTCGCCCAACATAATAAAATGATTGGCTTGACCAAGCGATTGAGCCTTGGATTCCAGCGCGTCTCTTTCGACACCAGATCCAGCAATAACCAAAACGCAAGGGACGCCTCTAGCACGAACGGACTGAAGTACGTCAATCATAAAAGCCTGGTTCTTCTCTTCGGAAAGCCTACCAACAGACCCCAATACTAAGGTATCGTCGCTAACCCCTAATTCGTCCCTTATGCTTTCACGAGCGCTTTTGCTAAAGGAAAAGCGCTCGAAATCAATTGCATTGTGCATAATATAAGCGGATCGTGCATATCGGCCATGTAATTTAGCCGCCTGCGCAGTGCAAGCCACAAAATCCGTTGCGCACTTGCCGACAAACAGAGCCAGGAAACGATTCCTCAAGGCACTGATACGCTTCTCACTGTATTTTGTCGAATGGCTATGCGCTATAACGCGTTTGGCGCCATTTTGAATTGCAAGCCTCCCCAATAACTGCGCTGCATATATAGGATGGCAGTGGACAATATCGAATTCGCCATGGTGCTCTTCAAAGAAAGATTTTTGAGCGCGTCTGTCTATGAGGGGCACCAACCATGTTTTACTGCCCCTCCTCCTCAGTTCGCTTTCAATCGTTGTTTCCAATTTACCGAAATACAAATAGTCGAAGTGCACAACATCGTCATCGATGTACCGCTGATAATTGGAGACAACATTAACCATTCCGCCCCTTAATCCTAAAGACGGAAGAATATGCAAGACGCGTATTTGCTTATTGGCATCCATCGAATCAGTCCGTTATATTCTCGCGAAAACGCTTCTCGTATACCGCTTTCCTTAAAAAAGCAGGTGCGACCGAACCGCATACGCGAACTGATATATTTCGTAAAAATTCAAGCTTGTTCAACAAGCCAAGCCTGTACATCGCTGTCGCAATTTTTATTTGGCTTTTGCATATAATCAAACCCGAACGGCGCTTGTACATATCATCGCCTGCTCGAACATAAACAAGAGCTTCGGGTATGTTGATGAGTTCAGATCCGTTAGCCAGCATTCGCACCCAAAGGTAATAATCTTCTGCAAATGGCAATTCTCTGTACCCTCCGCAAAGAAGCACCTTGCTTTTTTTGAACATAACCGACACGTGATTCATGGGGCTGCGAAGTTTCGCATATTCCAGCAGCTCCGCTCCACCTGCAGGGGTTTTGCGCATTCGCAGCAAACGCTCCGGCGAATCATCGAATTCTGCAATCGCCCCTCCAACAACATCTGCAGTCGATTCCTTGAAAACCCTGAGTTGTTTTTCGATTCTGTCCGGGATCGAAATATCGTCACTATCCATCCGGGCAACGAGCTCGTTTTTGCATAAAGGCAACCCGATCTCTAACGCCTTACCAAGCCCTTGATTGGTGTCCAACCGTATTACCCGAAGAGAATTCTCTCTTTGCTCGAAAAACGAAATCGTATCATCCAGAGCATTTGTCAAATCACCATCGCAGACCAAAACAAAATCGTCGGTTTTTACAGTCTGAGAAAACATGCTCTCCATGCTTGCGCGAAGCCACTCAGGCTTATCGCCTTTGTACACAGACATCAAAACAGAATACTGGGGTAAATTAGTTATAGCCGAATCGTTGTTTGAGCAATCTTCAGTTTCATCAACGTTCACCATAACAAGTCTCACCCCTTTTCACGAAATACGAGCCATTGATTATCAGACAAATTCAAACCAAGCAAGCTAAGATGAGCGCAGTTCTCAAGCATGTAAATCTTATCTAGCCCCTTTATGCGAGAACAACACGCCTATAGTTCTTAACACAATTGCGCTATCCATTAGCGCATCCCGATTCTTTATATATTCAAAATCGTACTGAATTTTCTCCGCAGGAATAAGATCATACCCGCCGTTAACCTGCGCTAATCCAGTGATACCGGGCTTCACCAGCATGCGCTGGCTGAACCCGTGGATGTACTTTTCAAACTCGTTGTAGAACACCGCGCGCTCGGGACGTGGACCAACCAGCGACATATCGCCTTTAACCACTGCCCAAAATTGGGGCAGCTCGTCTAACCGCGTCTTGCGCAAAAACGCACCGAACTCGGTAACGCGCGGGTCGTCCTTCCCCGCCCACTGAGCACCTTGTGCTTCGGCATCAGTGCGCATGGTACGAAATTTAGTAACAGTAATAGGCACACCGTTAAGCCCCGGGCGCTCTTGCCTATAAAACACCGGGCCAGGCGAATCCAGCTTCACCTTAACGGCAATAACGCCCATGGGTATAGCGCATACTACAAGCGCAGCAGAACATCCCACAATGTCGAATGCACGTTTTACAAAGCGATAAACTGGCTTTTTAGGCAACGCATCCACATCTATGCGCTCAAGCTCTATCACCTTGCTGGTATCAACAAGGGCTTCAACGGTTGCCAAAACTGCAGGATCGGGTTCATCGTTGTAATTGGCACGCTTAAGCAAATCGCCCGCATGAACACGTCTGCGCGAATTCTTTTTAATGCGCCTGCGAACACGCGAAGCAGAAGGCACGCTGCCGCCAGCCACGTCAGCGGCTGCTGCACCAGCTTCATACGTAATATGTTCCGCATTGCGCACAGACATAGTTTTTTGCCGCAGCCTGCAGGC
This sequence comes from Eggerthellaceae bacterium, assembly GCA_045545435.1. Classification (GTDB taxonomy): domain Bacteria; phylum Actinomycetota; class Coriobacteriia; order Coriobacteriales; family Eggerthellaceae; genus UMGS1502. The sequence continues at coordinate 10,388 of JAZQAV010000073.1, forward strand.
CGCAAAGCTACCTCACTATAAGAAAAATAAATAATTGCATTTTGTTCATACTGAATTATATATCAGCTATTCGAAACGCGCCCAAGGTGCCCGATTGCCACAAATTACACACAGCAACATACCCGATTTTGCCTAATAGGGTGCCCAAGTTTGCCATGCACAACAACAAAATCAAACACTCATCTAGCCTAAGCCAACACACAATTCCGTACACGAACATAATGAAGCAAAAGCATTGGTATATTGTTTGTTTTTCTGCAGTCGGCTGAACTGGCGCGCGAACGCATCTACCTGCAATTTAACGTGACAAACTACGCCAACAAGTCCCCGAATTTATGCCAAGCGCGCGCAAAACTGTCGTAGTGACCCACATAATGCGCATCACTGGCGAAATACGTGTACGCGCCCTCTTTCAACAGCTTTTTTGCAGGCTTCAGCTCGGCACCAAAACGCCCACCGTCAACAAAATCGGTGGAGGCTTGCAGCAGGCAACCCATGTCCACCAAATCAAGTGCCAGTTGGATATCCTGCTGAATAGCGCGATAACGTTCGGGATGCGCAATAATCACCTGAAAGCCATGGCCCTGAATTTCAAAGATGGTGCGTTTGTACTGATCAAAGTCGTGCGCCCGACAGCGCGTATCAAGCTCAAGCAAAAATTCGTCAGTGTCGGCGAATGCCAGGTAATCGATCCATTGCGATCCCAACTGCATAAGCTTGGCGTGGTTCACCTCAAAGCCCATGCGCAGCGGCATGTCATGCACCTTGTCGGCCAACGCGTTGTACGCATCCCACATGGCCTGATAATCAAAATACGGATCGCGACAATGCGGCGTGCACACAATTTCGGTAATGCCCACGGCGCGCGCGGCCTGCACCATGGCAAGAGACTCGTCCATAGAGCGCGCACCATCGTCCACGCCGGGCAATATGTGACAGTGCATGTCGCGCATGGCCGTTAAAGCGCTTTCGCCTTGCTCTAGTACGCTATTTGCGCGCGTGACGCGAGCGGCCCGCTGCGGCACCCGAACCATACTGCGAAGGAACAACCGGCTTTACCGTGCCCGACGCAGGCGTTTGCAGGGGCGCTACACCACCGCGCGGCACCGAACGACCGGCGTTTCCGGAGGCTACGTTGGGTGCGCTTGAGGACGCACCTGCTGCGCTTGCGCCTGCCGATGCATTGGCTGCGCCAAAAGACGCGCCCGCAGACTGGGCTGTGGCGTCATAAGCCCCCTGCCCCGCAAAATCCTCGGCATTGTTTTGACGCATGGTTTCCAGCAGAGCCTTGTCGTTGTTCTTGCGGCCGTCTTTGGTGTAGTACGAGTAATAGTATTCGCTGCCCGAGCCCTCCACAAACGTGGTGCACACGCCAATAACGTTGGCGCCCGCATTTTGCAGCTGCTCATAAGCCAACTGCAGCTCTTGGCGCTTTACGCGACCAGGACGCACAACTAACACCGTGGCATCCACCAAGCGGCTGAGCACCGCGCCATCAACAAACGTACCCACGGGCGAGGTGTCGTAAATAACAAAATCGAACTGCTGACACAGCTGCTCGTTAAGCTGCTTCATGCGGTTGCTGGCCAACAAATCGGCCGGGTTGGGCACACTGGGCTCGGCATCCAAGAAGTACAGCCCGCGCACCGAAGTTGGCACGATGGCGTTTTGCGGCGTAACCTGGCCCGTAAGCACCGACACAATACCGTTTTGCGGATGCAAATTCAGCATACGCGCCAAACTGCGGCGACGCATGTCGGCTTCCACCAACAGCACCGAGTGTCCCGCCGTGGCCGCCGCCTGGGCCAAATACCACGCCGTGGTGGTTTTGCCCTCGTCAGGCACGCTACTGGTG
>JAZQAV010000074.1:0-7421 GCA_045545435.1 Eggerthellaceae bacterium
TCGACGCCTACATCGTCCACTGGAACACAAGGAGGCGCCAAGTTAAACTGAAGGGACTGACCCCGGAGGAATTCCGGAATCAGTCCCTATGTGCGGCGTAGGCCGCTTATTAGCCCGTCCAAGAACTGGGGTGCAGTTCAACGATGGAGGGCCTCTAAAACGTTGGACCTTGGGATGGCTAATTTCTAGAGCGGCTTTTTGCCCGTATGGATGCAGGCGATGCCGCCGGTGTGATTTTTCCAGGTCACATCGGTAAACCCAGCGTCCTCGAACATTTTCGCGAAGGCCTTTTGGTCGGGGAAAGCCTTGATGGAGCTTTGCAGATACACGAACCCTTCGCGATCGCCGGTGATGGTGCCGCCCCAGAAGGGAATCATGTGCGTGAGGTAAAAATCGTACAGCGAGTGCCACACGGGATTTTGCGGCTGCGAGAACTCCAGGCACACCAGCGTACCACCGGGTTTGAGCACGCGGAACATTTCGCTTAAGGCCTTTTCGCGTTGCGGCATATTGCGCAAACCGTACGCAACGGTTACCACATCGAAACGGTTGTCTTCAAAAGGCATATCTTGCGCGTCGACCACTTCGAAATCAACGGGCACGCCATCGGAGTCGCCGTTGGCGTAGTGGGCGCGCGCGACATCAAGCATATCGTTTACCAGGTCGGTGCATAAAATATGGCGAGGGTGCTTCGCGCGCGCTATCGCGAACGTAACGTCTCCGGTGCCGCCGGCAACGTCAAGCACTTCGCTTTCGGCGGTAACGGGTGCTTTGCGCACGACGTCAGCCAGCCAAATTTTGTAGGCGCCAAAGCTTGAAACGGCGTTGAATCTCTCGTATTTTTTGGAGATGGTCGAAAATATTTCCTTCACGCGCTCTGCAGAAAGCTCAGGTGCCGCCGCTTCTCCCGTAGCGGTGTCAACGCTGGTGGGAGCCGCTTGCGCGGTGGTGTTTGTGTCCGCGGGCTTGCTCGCGGACTCGGCTTTGCTGGCATCATTTGCATGTGCGGCTGCGGCGGAAGGCGCAACGGGGTTTCCGTTTTCGTCTACGACTATTTCGATATAAGAACGCGTGGCCATATAGTTGCCCTTTGCTTTTTGATTTAGACTTTGGCCATCTTGAAGACGGCATCTCTGCGCAGCTAGTATAGCAGGTAGTCGCTCGGCATCTTGGTACGTCGCTGCCGCGCTCATACCATTCACAGCGGATACCATGTGAACTTTCCAACAGGAGCGAACGTGGATGGTATTATTTGTATTTGCGAAGTATAGCCGTTAAGAAAGCGGGTCCGTACATGCTCTTATGCGCGCATTATATTCTGCCCATTACGTCAGAGCCCATCGTGGACGGCGCCGTGCTCGTGCGCGATGGCCACATTGAAGATATTGGTCCTGCCGAGGTTTTAAAAAGGCATTACCCCGATGAAGAGGTAAAAGACTACGATGAGGCGGCCATCATGCCCGGTCTCATCGATTTGCACGCGCATCTTGAGGACACGCTCATGCGCGGTTTGGTCAAAGACCAGCCCTATCCGCAGTGGCGTCACGACGTGCATGCGCTCGGTGATAGGCTCGACAGGCTCGAGTGGCGCGCCTCGGCGGTTTTGGGAGCCCTGGAGGCGCTTACCAACGGCATCACCTTCATCGCCGATAAATCGACGGCGGGCGCAACGGTAGCAGCTCTCCAAAAACTGGGTTTGCGCGGCATCGTTTACCGTGAAGTTGGCGCGATGGACAGCCGTCGCATCGATTACGCTATCGATGCAGCTTTGGACTCCACGCTTTTGTGGCGTGAGGGAATCGACAACGACCGCATCCAGATCGGCATTTCGCCGCGTCCCACCTACGATTGCCACCCGGCCGTCTACACCAGGGCCGCTGAGCTCGCGCGCGAAGAGGGCATCCCGCTGTCTATCAGCGTAGCGTCCAGCCAGGAGGAATGCGATTTCATTCGTTATGGCAGCTCCAGCTTGTCGGTTGACGCCATGCAGGAAAAGCGCGGGTTCGTGGAAATTCCGCCATGGCTGCCTACGGGCGTTACCCCCATCCAGTACATTGCGAACTGGGGCGGTTTCGAGGCCGACAACGTGCTTGCGGTACACTGCGTGCACGCAGACGCCGAGGACATCGCAACGCTTAAACGCTACGGCGTTTCCATCGCGGTTTGCGCGCGCACCAATGCGCAGCTCGCCATGGGCGTTGCCCCCTTGCTCGAAATGCAGCGTGCTGGCCTTACCGTTGGTTTGGGAACGGGCTATTCCGAGGCAACCGACGCAACCGACCTTATCTCCGAGATGCGCACCTGCATGTTGCTGCAGCGCGCGGTGAATCCTGGTCGTTACATCGACTGCTCCACCATGCTGGAAATGGCTACCATCAACGCCGCACGCGCCGTGAAGATGGATGATAAAATCGGTTCGCTTGAGATTGGCAAAATCGCTGACATCATTGCGGTCGACCTCTCGAAGTCCTATCAGAGTCCCATCGACGATCCCGCGTCTGCCATTGTTAACACCGCATCGGGCTCCGATGTGCTTTTGACCATGGTTGGCGGCGACGTTCGCTACGAAAGGGGTCGCTGGCGCGCAGAGGGCGACATTACAAAAGACCTTTCGCGAGCTCTTGAAATTCGCGAAAAACTGAGGAAATAGGAAGCAAGTTCTATGGCAAAAAACAAGATGTCCGCCAAGCAGCGCGAAGCGAAGATCCAAGCTGCTATGGAGCGTGAACAGCGCGCTGCTGAAGCGCGCGAGCGCAAAGAGCGCACGAAGCGTATCTTCACTATTGTGGTGTGCATCATTCTTGTTCTGGCATTGGGCTTGCCCACCATGGGTTTGGCCCTGTTCGCGCAGGGTTAAACCAAGCACGCTTACGTGCTTTGTGCGTTACTTGAAAGGTAATTCAACGTGTTCGGGATAAGCGGATTCGAGCTGTTCATAATCCTGCTTTTCGGTTTTCTGTTGTTCGGCCCCGACAAGCTTCCCGCTATGGCCCGCACTTTGGGGCGCGGCATAGCCAAGTTTCGTGCTGCCCAACAGGATATGAGCGATGTGCTCAAAGAAAGCAATGCTTTCGATCCAAATGCGGAAGACCCGTTCAAAGATCCAACCGAGACCATCGACAAGCTGGCCATAACGGCAGAGAAGCATTTGCGCTCCGCTGGCTCCAGCGTGAAAACTTCGGTGAAAGAGAAAACTCACGACAAACCTGCGACGGTTGAGAGTGCCGATGCGTCGTTGCCGCAGGTTGCAAATGGAGCTGCGGCTGCTATGGGTGCGGCTGCCTCCGTTTCGGCCGATGTGGCTTCGCAACCCGAGTCCGCTGTTGCTCCGAATGCGGCGGCAACTGCTGCGAATGATGCCGCGAGCGACCCCGCTGCAGCGGCAGCAAAGGTGAAATCCGAGAGCTTTACCGAGCGCAAAGCGCGCTACGAGCGCGAACGCGCTGCACGCCTTGCCGCGGAAAAGGAAGCGGCGCAAAAAGCCGCCGAAGGCGGTGAGACCGCATGCCAATAGGTCCTGCGCGCATGCCGCTTATGGAGCATCTGGGCGAACTGCGTATGCGCTTGGTACGCATTGTGGTGGTTCTGCTGGTTGCGATATGCGTGTTCTACATGGCAACGCCCACGGTGGGACAGTTCCTTTTGCTGCCCATCGCGGAGTTTCTTCCCACCGGCGTAGATGGCTTTGCAAATCTTACGTTCTTGGATCCCTTCGAGGCTTTTGCCGTGCGCTTCAAGGTGTCGTTTTGGGTATCGGTAGTGGCAACATCGCCCGTTATCTTGTGGCAGCTGGTTGCATTCTTTCTTCCAGCGCTTAAGCCAAACGAGCGCAAATGGTTCGTGCCCACGTTTGCCGCTGCGGTGGCGCTGTTCATTTTCGGCACCATCTTCTGCTACCTGGTAATTTTGCACCCGGCGTTCCAATGGCTCACCGATCAGGCTATGGGCTTGGGAACCGTCACGCCGCGCGCCGACAGCTACGTTGACATCATCATCAAGTTCGAGCTGGGCTTCGGTATAGCTTTCGAGCTTCCCATCCTTATTTTCTATCTGGTCATTTTCGATATTGTTCCCTACAAGAAGCTCCGCAACAGCTGGCGTTACGTGTACGTTGGGCTGTTGGTGTTCTCGGCAATGGTTACCCCCGACGCCAACCCGGTGACCATGGCGCTTATGTTCGCAGCGCTCATCGCTTTGTACGAGGTCAGCTTGCTGTTGGCCCGCATAGTGCTGGCGCGGCGTATCAAACGTCAAAACGAGCGTTTGGCCGAAGAGGGAGCGCTGGAAAAAACCGCGTAAACGCATGCCGTGTTTGCGGTGCGGGCGTTGCTGCGGGTAAGGATAGGAGAGCATATGCACGAAATGGGCATCATGACCGGCGTGCTTGATTCGGTTAACACCGCGGCGCGCAATGCCAACGCGCTGCGCGTTACCAAAATTACCCTTTCGATTGGCGAAATGACCGAGGTAATTCAAGAGGCGCTTGATTTTGCGTTTCAGGTTATGAGCGAGGGAACGTTAAGCGAGGGCGCGCAGCTTGAAGTGCACACGATTAAGCCGCGCAGTCTGTGCCTTGATTGCGGACGTGAATTTGATCACGATCGCTTCCATCGCACCTGTCCGTATTGCGAGAGTTACTCCACGGAGCTCGTCCGCGGTCGTGAGCTTGACATCGATTCCATCGAGGTCGATTTGCCCGATGACGAAGACGACGCGTAGTGCGCCTGGCGATTAAGGCGCCGCATAAAACCCTTCCCGAATAAAAAGCAGTCCAATACAAAAGGAGCCTGGCATGGAAATTGAGATGAAGCAGAAAATTTTGGGCAAGAACGACGAGCTTGCCAATGATCTGCGCAAACGCTTTGCCGAAAACCATGTGTATGTGGTTGATCTAATGGCGAGCCCCGGATCGGGCAAAACCTCAACCATTCTTGCCACCATCGACGCGCTGCGCGACGAGTTCAATATCGCCATTATCGAAGGAGATATCGCGAGCAGCGTTGATGCCGAAAAAATTAAGGCTCAGGGCATTCCTGCCGTTCAAATCAACACGGGCGGCGCTTGTCATCTTGAATCCAACATGATTAAACGTGCGATTGACGTGCTTGATCTTGAGCGTCTCGACCTCATCATCATGGAGAACGTGGGCAACTTGGTGTGCCCGACCGATTTCGATTTGGGCGAGAATGCCAAAATCATGATTCTGTCGGTTCCCGAGGGCGATGACAAGCCGCTCAAGTACCCTGGCATTTTCCAGATTTCGCAAGCGGTTATTCTGAACAAAGTGGACACGATGCCCGTCTTCAATTTCGACCGCGACGCGTTCTACAACTCGGTTAAGCAGCTTAATCCGCAGGCACCCATCTTCCCCATATCGGCAACCAACGGGGAGGGCGTCGACGAATGGGCGTCCTGGCTGGCTGATCGCATTCGCGCGGTCCAATAAAGGCGCGCGCTGCGAATTTGCAGATAGTAGGGCTATTGCTGCGCGTTTTCGTTGTGCATGAAGCTTGGTGCGCGTGGCGGTGAGGAGACCTTCGTGGAGCCAAGGGAAATGTATAAGCGCTGCCTGGGCGCTTTAAAGGCATACGCCGATAACGCAGGGTTTACCGACGTGGTAATAGGTCTCTCGGGCGGTCTTGATTCAAGCGTGATTGCGGCTTTGTGCGTTGATGCGTTTGGCGCCAGCCATGTTCATGGCGTATTGCTGCCTGGTCCGTATTCCAGCAAAAGTTCGGTTGACGATGCGCTTGATTTGGCCCAGCGATGCGGAATCGACACGCAAACCATATCTATCACCGAGCCCTGGCAGGCTTTTGCCAAGGTGATGGCGCCGGCATTCGGTGGCGCCTTTGAAGGGGTTGCTTCCGAAAACACGCAGGCACGCTGCCGCATGATTGTGCTTATGGCGCTTTCCAACAAGTACAACTGGATGTTGGTCAATACTGGTAACAAAAGCGAAGCGTGCATGGGTTATTCAACGTTGTACGGCGATACCGCTGGTGCCTTTGCCCCCATTGGCGGTTTGTACAAAACCGACGTGTACGCAGTTGGTCGCGTGTGCAACCAGGTAGCGGTTAAGGCGGGCCGCCCTGAGCCCATCCCCGAAAACGTGTTCGTGAAGCCGCCCAGTGCCGAACTTGCGGCCGATCAAGAGGACGAGAAAAGCTTTGGCATGAGCTATGAGCTGCTGGATCGCATTCTGATCGCCCTCGTTGAGCGGGGCGAAAGTATTGAAGCGGTTGCAGGACAAACCGGGCTTGGCGTTTCGGCGGTCAGCGATATTTCTGCTCGCGTGAAACGCTATGCGTTTAAACGCGCACTTGAGCCGCCCTATCCATCAGACAAGTTTTACGAATAGCGCGCCATCACCGCCGTGCTGTCGCGACCGAATCATCATTGCCACACGCGCATTTAGCCGCGAAACGTTCGCTCGCTCTGGCACGGTTGCTTGCTGCCCAAGATTACAAAAGCTTAACGGTTCCACGAAGAACTCCTGCAAAGTTGTTGCGTTGAGTGGATAGCGCTTGCATTCGCTCGCAAGGGTGCTATATTAGCAATCTGTTAGCACTCGCGATTTATGAGTGCTAACAATCGGGTTTTTAGACTGCCAACTGTTTTCACATGCAAGAGGCGGCAGGTTGAAGCTCGAACGGGCTTGGATTAAGCTCAAAGGGGGCTTGATGAAAGTCCTTATCGCCGGCTTGGTTGCATGACGCGCCATGGCTTGGCTTTACAAGGTGTTATATGCCAAAGACTGAAAGGAAGGCATCAGCAATGAATCTCAAACCGTTGGGCGATCGTGTGATCCTGAAGGCCGATGAGGCCGAGGCAACGACGGCTTCGGGCCTGTATCTGGCGTCCGATGCAAAAGAGAAACCCCAAAGGGGCGTTGTCCTGGCCGTGGGCGAGGGCAAGCTTGACAAGGACGGCAACCTTATTCCCGTGCCCGTCAAGGTTGGCGACCGCGTGATCTATGGCAAGTACGGTGGAACCGAAGTTCGCCATCAGGGTGAGGACGTGCTGATTCTTCGCGCTGAAGATATTTACGCAATCATCGAAGACTAAAGCGTTTAAAAGGCTGAATGCGCAAATGCGCATGAAAAGCATGAGAGGATTATAAGATCATGGCTAAAGACATTAAATTCGGTACCGATGCAAGCGGCTCTCTTGCCGCTGGCGTCAAGAAGCTTTCTGACGCCGTTAAGGTAACGCTTGGCCCCAAAGGCCGTTACGTTGCCATCGAGAAGAGCTACGGCGCTCCCACCATCACCAACGACGGTGTAACCGTTGCTCGCGAGGTTGAGCTTGAGGATCCCGTTGAGAACATGGGCGCTCAACTTATCCGTGAGGCTGCTGTAAAGACCAATGACGTTGCTGGCGACGGCACCACCACCGCTACGCTGCTTGCCGACGTTATC
>JAZQAV010000075.1:0-9824 GCA_045545435.1 Eggerthellaceae bacterium
GTATAGACGGTTCGCTTTCAACCGTTATCGGCCTTCCCGTCGAGCGCCTGTTGGCGGAGTTCCCCGACATCGCAGCTCGTAGGCACGAAGCGTAGCGCTTTTGCGCAGCGTGCGCGGGGCGAAATGCGGCTCGTAAACGGCCTTTTGGCATAGGTGAAGCGCTTTTTTTGTGCGGCGGCTCACGCCACGTACGTCTTTCCTGTTGCACGGCAGCAAATGCCATGCGTAACGCTCCTGCCGTGCGAAGACGAATGCCATATCTAAGTTAGCGGAGCACAAATCCATCTACCCGGCGGCAATCCTCGGCGCGCTGTACCGTCATCAGCGTGAATTTATCATGGCTGTTGGCGGGGCGTTACCGTATTGTGGGATTCGCGAGAAAAGGGCAATGGTACACTGAAGTGTGCTCATAGCAAGCAGCGTTATCGTTTTATCGCACGCCCACCTAAGTGACGTGTGCGCATGTGGCAAAGAAGGCTCGTACCGTGCATCAGGATATCAAGGAAGTATTGTTCTCGGCCGATGAGATTAAAGGTCGCGTCGCCGAGATGGGAGAATTCTTAACAAAGGAATACGCTGATGCCGTTGCGCGCGGTGAGAAAGTTGTTCTCATTTGCGTGCTTCGCGGTGCGGCAATTTTCATGGCCGATTTGGCGCGCGAAATCAAGCTTCCCATCGAAATGGACTTTATGGCCGTGTCGTCGTACGGCAATTCGGTGAAAAGCTCTGGCGAGGTAACCATCGTTAAAGATCTCTCCTCGTCCATTGGTGGCAAGCACGTGATCATTGCCGAGGACATTCTCGACAGCGGCCTGACGCTCAGCTATTTGCTCAAAAACCTGCAGTCCCGCTCACCTGCTTCTATTGAGGTGGTTACGCTGCTGCGTAAGCGCACCGAAAACCAGCAGCCCATTACCTGCAAGCTTACAGGCTTCGAGTGCCCGGACGAGTTTATCGTGGGCTACGGGCTTGACTACGCAGAGCGGTACCGCAATCTACCCTATATCGGCATCTTGCAACCTGAGGTATATCTTTAATGGCACCACAGAAGAATAGAAAACTTAACGAGTCGAGCGCGCGCAACGCGATTATTCTCATCGCCTTTTTCATCATCGGCGCCATCTTGGTGGGAAACCAATATCAAAGCTTAGCGAGCGCTAACGAAAACAGGGTGACGGATACCCTTATCACGTCCGAGTTCTTGCAAGCAGTAGAAGACGATCGCGTGGTATCGGTAACCTACGATGCGGGAACCTATGCGGTAACCGGCGCGTATTATCCGGCCGCAACGTCGGGCTCAACCGCAGCCGATGCGTTCAACAGCGCTTTCGATTCCATGAACGCGCTTATTGCCACGCAGCGTACCGACATGGGAAAAACGCCCAACGGCATAGCCACTACCGACCTCGATTCGGTTGCTCTGGGCGAGCTGCACAACTACACCTCAACCTATATTGGTCAGGATTCGCTTGCGCAATTGCTGCGCCAGCATCCGCAAATTAGGTACGAGGTGCGCCTGCCTTCCCCTTGGAACGACATCCTGGGCACTGTCCTGCCCATTCTTCTCATAGGCGGCTTGCTGTATCTCTTCTTCGTGCAGATGCAGCGCGCCAACAACCAGCAAATGAGCTTTGGCAAAACCAAGGCGAAAAAAGCAGTTGAGGAACGTCCCGATGTGAAGTTCTCCGACGTTGCTGGTGTTGATGAGGCCGTCGAGGAGATGCAAGAGATAAAAGACTTCCTGGCCAATCCCTCCAAGTATCAGGCCCTTGGCGCAAAGATTCCGCGCGGCTGCTTGTTGGTGGGCCCTCCCGGCACCGGTAAAACGCTGTTGGCGCGTGCCGTTGCGGGCGAGGCGGGCGTTCCGTTCTTCAGCATCTCGGGCTCCGACTTCGTTGAGATGTTCGTAGGGGTGGGCGCAAGCCGCGTGCGCGATTTGTTCTCGCAGGCCAAAGAAGCTTCGCCTTCTATCATATTCATCGACGAGATTGATGCGGTGGGTCGTCAGCGCGGCGCCGGCTTGGGCGGTGGCCACGACGAGCGCGAGCAAACGCTCAACCAATTGCTGGTTGAGATGGACGGCTTCGATAAAAACGATTCGGTCGTGCTTATTGCCGCCACCAACCGCGTTGACATTTTGGACCCCGCTTTGCTGCGTCCCGGCCGCTTCGATCGCCAAATTATCGTTGACGCGCCTGATGTTAAGGGTCGCGAGCGCATTCTGCAGGTGCATGCCAAAGACAAGCCCTGTGGCTCGGATGTTGACCTTAAGAAAATCGCGCAGCTTACCCCAGGTTTTACGGGTGCCGACCTCATGAACCTTATGAACGAGAGCGCGCTTTTAACAGCACGTCGCGGTAAGAAGATCATCACCATGCGCGAAGTTACCGAATCGATGGAGCGCGTGATTGCCGGTCCCGAAAAGAAGGGCCGCGTGCTGGACGACGAGACGAAGAAAACCATTGCGTACCACGAAAGCGGTCATGCGTTGGTTGGTCATATGCTGGAACACGCCGATCCGGTTCACAAGATTTCGATTATCTCCCGTGGTCGTGCGCTGGGCTACACGTTGTCCATTCCCGATGAGGACAAAGTGCTCAACAGCTCGCGCGAGATGCTGGATCAACTTGCGGTGTTCATGGGCGGCCGCGTTGCAGAAGAAATTTTCCGCGACGATATCACTACCGGTGCGTCCAACGACCTTGAGCGTGCAACCAAGATTGCGCGTGCGATGGTTACGCAGTACGGCATGAGCAAAGAGCTTGGCACGCAGGTATTTGGCCAGCCCAACCACGAGGTGTTCTTGGGCCGTGACTACGGCAATACGCAGGATTACTCGGAGGCCACCGCGCGTCGCATTGACGACGAAGTTGCGCGCATCATGCGCGAGGCTCATGATCGCGCGTACGAGATTCTTACCACGCATGCCGATCAAATGCACTTGATGGCAAGTGTGTTGCTGGAACGCGAAACGGTTGATGGAGAGGCGTGCCAGGCACTGCTCGAGAACAAGTGGGACGAGTATCTGGCTCACGAGGACGAGATAATCGCGCTGCACGAGCGTGAGGAGGCCGAGGCGCGCGCTCGCGACGCGCAGCTTGCCGATCCCAATTACGACGCACAGGCCGAAGCGCTTGCTGCAGACGCGGCGGGTGCTCCGCAGGTCCCGGTTGCTCCGCAGTCGACTGAAGCGCCGCAGGCCTCGGTTACGCCTCAGGCCCCAGTCGCCCCACAGGCTCCGGTTGCGCCGCAAGTGCCGGCAGCGCCGCAAACGCCGGCTGCTCCGCAGGAGCCTCCTGTTGTAAACCCCTCCGACGACCAGGCTAATCTCGAAAACAAGTAACAACGAGAGGAGCGGTGTAGTGTTCTGGCATTGCGCTGACTTTACCTTCGACGACAGGATGCCCATTATTATGGGCATCCTTAACGTAACTCCCGATTCGTTCTCCGATGGCGGACAGCACGATTCGCTTACCGCTGCGCTCGATCATGCGCATCGCATGATCGACGAAGGCGCCGTCATAATTGATGTTGGGGGTGAATCCACTCGTCCTGGTAGCGACGAGGTTACGCCGGCTGAAGAACTCGAGCGCATTATCGATGTGGTGCGCATTCTGTCCGACGAAGGCGTGTGCGTAAGTGTTGATACGCGTCATGTTGAGGTTGCGCGCGCGGCCATAGACGCGGGTGCGTCCATCATCAACGATGTTTCGGGCTTTTCTGACCCCGCTATGGTGGAGGTTGCCAAAAACAGCAACGTGGGCTTGGTTGTCATGCATATGAAGGGCGAGCCCAAAACCATGCAGGACAATCCGGTATACACCGATGTGGTAGCGGAGGTTCGCGATTATTTGGGCGCTCGTGCTCATGAGCTTGAGCAGCAGGGGATAGCGCGCAATCGTATTTGCATCGATCCGGGCCCTGGTTTCGGTAAAACGATGAGTCAAACGCTTGAACTGGTGCGCAACTTCCAGGAGCTTGCGCGGTTGGGCTATCCCATGATGGTGGCGGTGTCGCGCAAGAGCTTCATCGGTGAAATGTACGGCATCGAAAACCCGCTCGATCGAGACCAAGCATCCGCTGCGGAAGCGCTTCTTGCCTGCGAGCTGGGCGCAAGCGTCATTCGTACGCACAACGTGGCGGTAACGGTTGAAACGCTGAAGCAGCTGCGCCCGTACGTGCTTCTTTCGCTTGGCAGCAATGTGGCTTTAGTGGCAAGCGAAGGGGAAGAGCAGGCGGGCAAGATTGCCATCCTCAACCATGTGATCAGCGATTTGTGCACGGTGCCCGATTCGCAGATTATCGACATCTCAAGCTTCTACGAAAGCGAGCCAGCCTACTATGAGGACCAGGATGCGTTTGTGAACGCCGTGGTGCTCATGCGCACAGGCGCGCCTCCTAAAGAGCTGCTTGAATACTTGCATGCCATCGAAAACAGCTTGGGGCGCGTGCGCGAAATACCCAATGGTCCGCGCACCTGCGACGTGGATATTGTTGACTACCAGCTGTACGTTATCGACAACGATATTCTCACGTTGCCGCACCCGCGTGCCCTCGAGCGCGATTTCGTCGTGAGACCCCTTGCCGAGATTCGCCCGGGCTACGTGTTCGCCGATGACAGCGTTTTGAGCTTCGACGGCGTGAAATACGGCAAGGCGACCAAAATCGAGAACCCCGTATTCTAAGGCGCCGGCGGGTTTTGGCGTATGCGTTTTGGATGCCACGGGCAACATGATGATGGGCGTTTCAATAGAAAATAATTCTTGGCAGTTCGGATCGATGGGCGAAAAGCTTGCGCATGCGCGCAACGTGGCGTTAGGTGAATCGGTGCGCCTCAAGGAATTCGATTCCGTTGGAAGTACCAATGTGCTGGTAAAAGAAGCCCTGCGAGCAGGAGAGCCCGAAGGGCTTGTGGTGAGCGCATTCCAGCAAACAGCAGGCTATGGGCGACAGGGTCGCGCCTGGGTGAGCCCGTATGGCGGCCTTTATATGTCGCTGTTGCTGCGTCCGCACGTGCCCTCCGAGCATCTGTCCACGATTGCTCTGGTGGTGGCTTTAGCGGTACGCGAGGCGTTGGTTAACACGATAGAAAGTCTCACTTCGCATGACGCACGCGAGCTTATTCGCGTTAAGTGGCCCAACGATGTCGTGTGCGCGCAGGGAAAACTTTGCGGCATATCGACGGAGGCCATCCAGGGCGCGCTTTGCGTGGGCATAGGCATCAACGTATTTGTTCCTGCTGGCGAGATGGCGGTAGGCGGTAAAAACGCACCCGCGTATCTGTCGGCATTTTTTGGTGATGGAGGATGGCGAGCCGATGCCCCAGCGCGTACGTTTGACCGCGCAAACGAGCGACAAGCGGATGATACAGCGCGCTCGCTTGATGGTGCAGACGTGCAGCAAGCAGACAGGGGAGCGCGGGGTTTCGAAGGCACCGTGCATCATGTTGCTTACGGCGAAGCACGCCACGTGGGTGCTGCGGGCCTTACCGAGGCCGAGCGCGCAACGCTTGAGCAGGTGCGCGACAGGGTAATCGCCAGCTTTTTCAAACGCTATGAGCAATGGATTGCGCAAGGGTTCGCATCGTTTGCGCAGGAGTTTCGTGATTGCTCATCGCTCGTTGGAAGCGCTGTCGACATCGTTTCTCGCACAGGTGGGAACCTGGCGTCCGGTGTTGTTGTGGGCGTTGATGATGAAGGGCGCTTGTTGCTTCGTGATGATGGGGGAGCCTTGTGCGCCATATCATCGGGTGAAGCGCATATTCGTGCCGTTTCATTTCAGAGGCCGTAAGGACTGAGTGATTTATTCGGAGGTTGTCAGAACCGGGTGATCTATCCCAAGGCTGTCGGCAATATAGGCGATACCTTTTTGAAGCTCGTCATCGGGCATTTCGTTTTCGCGCAAGAACTGCTCGATTTCTTCTTCAGCGAGCCTGTCTGACGAAAGGAAAAAGCGGACGGAATCGGTTGCAATGCTTTCGCCTGATACGGGTTCGTGCAAAGACAGCTTGTGGAACAAATCGTCAAGGAAGGCGCCGGTAAGCTTGCGGTTGGTGTTGCGCAGAAACAGCATGCGCTCTTCGTCGGGTTGGGTGCCAACTAGGTTCGCGTTGCGCTCGGTGACAAGGTCCGAAATGCCATCGGTAACATGGCGGCTATCGATAATCTCAAGAGTGAGCGACCTCAGCTTCTCTGTTGAGACCAAGAAACAATAATGAAGGCGCAGAATCCACACCGACGCCTTTCGCGCTTCGACGGGCGGATTTATGCTGGCAACATATTCGGCAGCTAAGTCCCAAATATAGATCCAAAAGCTTTGCGCGATGGTGTGCTTTTTGGGGAAGTAGTACTGCACAAGCGCGCGGTCGATGCCGCATTCGCTCGCTATTTTTTGGTAGGTAAGCTTCTCAAAGCCGTTCTCAGCCAAGAGGCGAAATGTTGCCTCGTTGATGACGCGACTGGTATTGTTGTAAATCATAGTCCCTCGTTTGCTCGGACGTCGCGTTTGTGCGACGCGATATAAGAAGCTTTGAATAATTTCGGTTTAAGTATAACGGTCGTAATTATAACGCTCATTTATGAGACCCCTTTGCTGAGCGCTCAAATATTTTATACATGACAAAAATTTTTCGGAAACTGCTTGACAAGTACGCGCCATGAGCGTACTTTACATGTAAAAGATTTATACATGTAAAAATCTTTGAAACTGCGATGCATGCTAGAAGCAGTTTGCGAGAGGGTCAAGTTTTAAATGTGCTCTGTTTATAGGAGGGAAGCATGAGTACACAATCCTCGGCCAAAAATGGAAAGTTCTATATCCATGTGGCCATTGTCCTTGTGTTGATGTTCGATATTGGCTTTTTGCCTCCCATTGGCGCTATCACACCCTTCGGAATGAAGGTGCTGGGAGTTTTTATTGGCAGCTTGGTTGGCTGGGCTTTGGGCTACACTGGCTGGGTGAGTTTGTTAGGCCTTGTTGTTCTTGGCGTAACGTCTTTAGACGGGAACGCGAATACGGTTTTAGCCGCAGCTTTCGGTAACGCCAATCTGCTGGTTGTTCTTGTTGGCTTCATGTATTGCAACGGTTTGGCGGAAACGGGCATCGTCCAGTACATCGCGAACCTTATCTTGAGCCGCAAGTTTGCGACGAAGGGTCCTTGGATGGTGTCCCTTGCGTTCTGGATTGCCAGCGCCGTTACCTCTGGTGTCATTGGCATCCCTGTTACGGGCATGATCTTGTGCTGGACGCTGTTCTACGCCGTCGCCGAGGAAGCGGGCATGGAAAAGAAGAGCAAGTGGGTTGCCATTACGCTTGTCACCATGTGCGTTACCTGCCTTGCCGGCAGCCTCATTATGCCGTACTACGTATGGAACATCATGTGCTACGGCATGGCTTCAGCAGCCCTTCCGGGTTTCCAGGTTAATTACGTTGCTCACTTCGTTTTGTACCTCGTCATCAACATCGTGCTTATCGTGGCGCTCTTCGTGATTTGCCGGTTTGTTATCGGTCGCGATGTGAAGTTCGAGCATGAGATCGATTCTCTGGTCGACAAAAACAGCCTGAAGCTCGATGCGCGTTCAAAGTGGGGCTTGGCGTTCCTCGTCCTTCTTGCGGTGCTCATGTTCGTGCCGTCGCTGCTCCCCAAAGACCTTCCGTTCATGGTGTACATAACCAAGCTGGGCATGGTTGGTCCGTTCATGGTGTGCATGGTCCTTATGGCACTCGTTCATGTAGATGGCAAACCGCTTATGTCCATCGAGACGTCTATTAAAGAAACCCCGTGGCCTATGTACCTGCTGCTTCTTTCGGCAATTTATTTGGCCACCATCATGGCTACGCCCGAAGTTGGCATCAGTGCCACGCTGGTTCAACTTGTTGGTGGCGCTCTGGGAGGACTCCCGCTGTTCGTGGTCATGGCATTGCTGCTGGTGCTTGGCATCCTTGCCACCAACCTCATCAACAACCTGGTGTGCCTGAACGTCTTCGGTCCCATTGGCTTGGGCCTGGTTGCGGCAATGGGCGGAAGCGTGGGAGCTATGGCCGCGCTGTTCTCCATCGGTTTGTACTTGGGCATCATCTTCCCCAGCGGTAGCGCAATTGGTGCAGTTGCTCACGGCAATACCGAATGGCTGGAATCGAAGCAGGTGTACTTGTACGGCACGCTCGACATCGTGGTTATCACTGCCGTACTGGTGTTCATCGGTATTCCGCTCGGCACAATGCTGTTCGGGTAAGCAATTCAATCTAATTCGGAAAATACGTAAATAAGCACATAAGGCAAAGAAGAGAAAGCATATTGAGGAGGAAACGATTATGACGATGCGCACTAAAGCCCTGAGTGACAAGGTATTCGTGCTGGGCGTGGACGGCTTGGATCCGCGTTACAGCAACAAGATGATCCGCGAGGGCAAGATGCCCAACTTCCAGAAGCTCATCGAGCGCGGCGCTGCTCGCGAGGACCTCGTGCTCCTGGGCGGCCACCCCACGGTGACGCCTCCCATGTGGACCACGCTCGCCACCGGCTGCTACGCCAACGTTCACGGCGTGACGGGCTACTTCCGCAACGGAAGCGAGATCGACAAGATCGTCGGCAACTTCGACTCGCGCAACTGCAAGGCGGAGCCCATCTGGAACGTGCTCGCCGAGAACGGCATCAAGACGGCCGTCTTCCACTGGCCCGGCTCCTCGTGGCCTCCCACCACGGACAGCGAGAACCTGCTCGTCTGCGACGGCTCCACCCCTGGCGGCTTGGGCATGTCGGCCACGCTCACCAACGAGTACATGGTGGTCGCCGATGAGAAGATGGAGCACACCACCTTCGTGCCCTCCGCTACGGCCGACCTCGAGAAGGCCTGCATCGTGCGCCCCGAGGACAACCCCGTGGCTCAGTTCTCGGCCTCCGAGTGGGTCAAGGACACCTCCGAGAAGTCGACCATCATTCTCAACTGGACCGACGGCCTGAACGCCGAGTGCATCCCCGAGAAGTTCACCCTGGGGCTCTCGCCCATCGTCGAGCCCTCCAAATGGGCCATCGAGGTCCCCGAGGGCGCCAAAGAGTTCACCATGCTCATGTCCGAAGGCCGCCTGCGCTGCATGGGCCTCATCCTGAAGGGCGACTCCGGCATTTACGATCATGTGGCTTTGTACAGGAACAAAAAGGCAACCGAGCCGTTTGTTGTGCTCACGCCGAACAAGATGGAGTACCAAATTCACGCCTGGGCTGTTATGAAGGACGGCGAGACGAAAGAGGCCAACTTCGACATGAACATGGTCGACCTCAAAGAGGACGGCAGCCATGTGGCCATCTACGTCTCCGGCGGTACCGACATGCACGGCGACTACATCTTCAGCCCCAAGGAGCTCTTCTACGAGCTGGCCGAGAACGTGGGCTACATCCCGCCGTACTCCTACCTGGGCAACCACGAGAAGCTCATGATCACCGACTGCATGCTGAAGTGCTGGGACCACATCATGGACTGGCAGAGCGGCGCCATCCACTACCTCATGGAGAAGAAGGGCTGCCGCGCGATCTTCAGCCACATGCACAGCATCGACATGCAGGAGCACCGCTTCATCCGTTACATGACCAAGGGCGACAAGGACTACGACATCGAGTTCGGCGCCAAGGACGAGGAGCAGTACCGCCAGTTCATGGAGGATATCTACGTGCAGCTCGACGGCTACATTGGAAGCTTCCTGCACCTGCTCGATGAGGGTTGGACCATCATCGTGACCTCCGACCACGCGCAGGTGTGCCCGCCGCACCGCCCGCCCCAGCTGGGTGACCCGCAGGGCGTCAACGTGGGCGTCATGAGCGAGCTCGG
>JAZQAV010000076.1:0-9468 GCA_045545435.1 Eggerthellaceae bacterium
GTGTCTTCCCATATTTCGGGACCCGTGGTTTCGAAATGGGCGGCAGGGTTTGCGGGATTGACGAACTGGCCGGGAATGAAGGAGTTCTCAATTTGCGCGTGCAGCTCGTCCGCCTTTCGGATGGATTCGGCCATCCCCAGCTTGCCATCGGTAAGAACCAATTCGGCGCCGTAAGCTTTCATGAGGTTGCGTCGTTCCATCGACATGGAGTCGGGCATGACGATGATAAGTTTAAGCCCGTATGCGGCGCATAAAGCGGCCAGGCCAATGCCCGTGTTTCCCGACGTTGGTTCAATGAGCACGGTGCTGTCGTTGATAAGGCCCTCCGCACGGGCGCGACCGAGCATGCTTTTCGCAACGCGATCTTTAATGGAGCCTGCCGGGTTTTTGGATTCAACCTTTGCGACAATCTTTGCTTTAAGGTCGTGGGTTTTCTCGTAGTTGCTCAGCTCGAGCAAAGGGGTGCTGCCTATGAGCTGGTCGACGCTTGTGTATATGCGCATAACCATTCACCTTCCCAGTGCGCTGTAGTGGCGCATCTCTTTTGTTTAGCGACAATATACCACCGACAATTCGCCGGATATTCAACGGGGTTCAAACGTTACGAAGGTACCATTTCGCTGGTTGCGCGCAGTGCGCTACAATTAACGAATGTGATCATGTAAGGAGAGCTTTGCCCATGTCGCAATCGTTTTGCCTTAACAACCTTCCGCGCACGCTTTCACTTGAGCGGCTTGCTGATGAAGCCGTCTTGAGTTTTGTCGATCAGCGTGCGCTTCCCCAGAAACTCATTGTCAAACAGGCAAGAACAAGCGAGCAGGTTATTGACGCTATAAAAACCTTGGCGGTGCGCGGCGCTCCGGCCTTAGGCGTTGCCGGTGCTGCCGGTTTGGCGCTTTGGGTTCAAACCTGCGCGAGCGCAGGCTTTGATGCGCGCGCGTGTTCGGAGCAACTCGATAGCGCGGCTGCTGCGCTCGCGTGCGCCCGCCCCACGGCGGTAAATCTTTCCTGGGGTGTTAACAGGTCGCTGCAACTTGCAAAATCACTGCTTTCAACAGGGTGTTCGCTTGATGAGGTGGCGCAGCGCCTTTTCGGATTGGTAGCTCAGATGGAGGCCGAAGACGAGCAATGCAATCGCGCGATAGGCCAACATGGTGCTGCATTGCTCAAGGACAACACGCGTGTGCTCACGCATTGCAATGCGGGAAGTCTTGCAACGGTTTTTTACGGTACGGCGCTCGGCGTTGTTTATGCAGCGGCACAGGAAGGCAAAATTGCCCATGTGTACGCCGATGAAACAAGGCCGGTCGGCCAGGGCGCGCGCTTGACGGTTTGGGAGCTTTCCCAGGTGGGCATACCTGCTACGCTCATTTGCGACAATATGGCCGCTAGCCTTATGGCCTCGGGCGCGGTTGATGCGGTGATAGTTGGCGCCGACCGCATTGCGGCAAATGGCGATGTGGCAAACAAGATCGGGACGTACGGCGTTGCCATTTTGGCGCACGAGCATGGTATTCCTTTCTATGTTGCCGCGCCTCTTTCAACAATTGACGCGAGCATTCCCGATGGTGCCGCTATACCTATCGAACAGCGTGATGCTTCCGAGGTTGCTTCGTTCGTTCCTGCGGGGGTCAAGGTGTGGAATCCCGCATTCGATGTCACGCCTTGGCGTTACGTTACGGGCATCATTACCGAACGCGGCGTGTTCGACCCGCAAAACCTTATCGATGAATTGAAAGGTTAGGTGCGCTATGAACGTAGTAGTTCGCGAGAGCCAAGAGGAGCGGGAGCGCGAGTTTCTTTCGTCGGACGCAGCTTTTGTCCTTGAATCTGAGGGGCGCGCCCGTTCAAGCGAGCCCGATTACCTGCGCACCGAGTTCCAACGTGATCGTGATAGGATTTTGCACTCGAAATCGTTTCGAAGGCTTTCCCATAAAACCCAGGTGTTTTTGTCCGCCGAGGGCGATCACTATCGGACGCGTTTGACGCATACCCTTGAGGTCTCTCAAATTTCGCGCACCGTGGCGCGCGCCTTGGGGCTTAACGAAGATCTTACCGAGGCAATAGCACTCGGACACGATTTGGGCCACACTCCTTTTGGTCATACGGGTGAAGAGGCGCTATCGCGGCGCATTGCCTATTATCGAGGCGTTGAAGCGCGCGGCAGCGCCGGTCCTTCCAGCGAAGATCGGGAGGGCATGCTCTTCAAGCACAACGAGCAAAGCTTGCGCGTGGTGGAACTCATAGAAAACGGGGGAGCGGGACTTAACCTTACCGCTGAAGTGCGAAACGGTATTGCGTGCCACTCGGGAAATATGCGTGCCGATACGTTCGAAGGACGCATCGTGGGCGTGTGCGATCGCATTGCGTATGTAAATCACGACATCGATGACGCCATACGGGCGGGTATTCTGCGCGAGGTGGATCTTCCCGTGTCAACTCACGATCTGCTGGGCGCCAACCATTCCGCGCGTATCGAAACGTTGGTAACCGATTTGGTGGAAACATCAGGGCATTCGAACGACATCGCGATGAGCGCGTCAATTTGGGACGCCATGATGGAGCTGCGGTCGTTCTTGTTCACGCACGTTTATGCGTCACCCCTGGTTAAAGCGGAGTCCGAGAAAGCGGCGCGGCTTGTTACCTGCCTGTTCGATTACTACATGGAGCACATCGATGCAGTGCCGGTCGAGTATCGGGAAATCTCGGATGGTGATAACGTTCGCGCCGTTACCGACTACGTTGCGGGCATGACCGATCGGTACGCAAAAACGTGCTTCCAAGAACTGTTCGTTCCGCGCGCTATGGGCGGAAGGGAATCTGTCGTTTTCCAAGGATAGCTTCACAAAGGCGCGCGTTGCGCTTTCGGGCGAGTATAATGGCTCGCTATGTTTGCGCGTGAGAACATACAGCTTGCTTTCAGTGAGGCATTGCCCATTATGTTGGGGTATGTCGCCATTGGAATTCCCTGTGGCATTTTAAGCGCATCTATCGGCATGAACGCGCTGCAGATGTTTTTGATGGGCGCGTTGTTCTATTCGGGCGCCGGCCAGTTCATGATACCCAATATGTGGTTGGCCGGCTCTCCCGTGCTCTCGATTATCGCCAGCGTTTCGTTGGTAAACACCCGCCAAATGCTCTACAGCGCATCGTTTGCGCCTTGGTGCGCCAAATCTAGCAAGCCACGTGCGTTTTTGTTTGCCGCCACGGTTACCGACGAGAGCTTTGGCGTCAACATGAACAAATTCCTTGCAGGCGGATGGTCGGTTGAAAAATCGACGCTCGTGAATCTGATGTCGCAAACTGCCTGGACGCTCTCGGGCGTTCTGGGCATCTTTTTAGGCAATGCGATTGGCGTTCCGTTGGCCATTGCGTCGTTTGCCATGACGTCGATTTTTATTTGCTTGCTGGTTACGCAAAACATTCCCGCCGCCAATGTGATTGCAGCAATTGCCGCCGCAGTGGGCGTGTTCGCTTGCAAGGCGTTCGGCTTGTCGGGGATGGCCATTTTGCTGGGCGCCATTCTGGGAGTTGTCTGCGCGATGATATTCCTGCGCATACGGGAGGCAATCCGATGACTTCCACACTTGCCTGGGGCGATTTTCTTATCGTGTTCGCATCGTGTGCGATAACCATGCTTATCTGTCGCGTGGTTCCGCTCTTTGCGCTCAAAGGTCGCGAGCTGCCCGCACGCGTCACCGAAGCGTTGAGCCTTATTCCGCCGGCAGCTTTTGCTGCGCTGGTTGCAAATGATTTGCTCACACCTGGAATGTTTTCGGCAGGATTGTGGCCTGCAGCCGCCCCGTTGGTGGCAGCTTTGGCGGTGGTTGTGGTGGCGCGGACGACCCGTTCGCTTTTATGGTGTGCGGTGGCAGGTGTTGTTGCATATGCCTTGCTAATGATGTTGTAGGGCGCTAAAGTGGTCCTGTTTCCCCAATTTCTCGATGTAACCGTGAATAAATTGAGAAGGGGATGCATGCGCTTATTGCATCTGCGATAACAAGGCGATATACTGTCAAATCGCGTCTTTAATACAGACTTTCACGTTAGTTTGGTTTGAACATATAGAAGGACAAGAAAATGGATATCATTCGCGCAATCGAACAGCAGCAGTTCAAGCAGGACATTCCTGAGTTTCATGTTGGTGATACCGTAAAGGTTCACTACCGTATTACCGAGGGCAACCGCGAGCGTATCCAGGTGTTCCAGGGCGACGTAATCCGTCGTCATGGTGAGTCCAGCCGCGAGACCTTCACCGTCCGCAAGATCAGCTTCTCCGTGGGCGTTGAGCGTACCTTCCCGGTACATTCTCCCAAGATCGACCGCATCGAGGTCGTTCGTCGCGGTCAGGTTCGTCGCGCCAAGCTCTACTACCTGCGCGACAAAGTGGGCAAGGCTGCAAAGATCAAAGAGAAGTCTTTCCACTAAGAATTGCCGTTCAATCTGGCTAGTCAAAAGCCCGTGCGCATGCGCGGGCTTTTTTCGTTGTAAGATTCGATAATGCGAACGCACTCGACAAAACACAAGGAGCGACAGATGGCGTCAACCGTGCAAGAGATAAAACAAATGCTTGCTCATGCGGATGAGCGTCAATTCGAGGCGCTTGAGCGCTCTTTGGCCGCCGATCAGCGCAAAGGCGTAAAGCAGGCGCTCGCGCAGGCGAAAAAGCGCATCGAGGACCAAAAAGCTGAACGGGCGCGTGTCGAATCTCTGTATTCGTTTCAGCGAAAGATTGCAGACGATCGCGGTGCGAAGGTAATTGTTGGTCTTGACGAGGTGGGGCGCGGATCAATTGCCGGTCCGCTTGCGGTGGGGGCCGTCGTGCTCTCGGAGGATGTTCAGATTCCAGGGCTTAACGATTCCAAGCAAGTGCCGCCGGCAAAACGGCAAGAAATAGCAGCGCGCATTAAGGAAAGTGCCCTCGCGTGGACGGTTCAGTATATTGAGCCGCATGTTATCGACGCAACGGGGATGACCGCTTCTTTGGTGGTTGCGTTCAGGCGGGCACTTGCCGCAATAGAGGCTATGGGTGTGGTTCCCGATGTGGTTTTGCTCGACGGAAACCCTCTGCGCATGGATTCGCGGGAGGTAAACGTTGTTAAAGGCGATGCGCGGTGCGCATCGATTGCCGCTGCCTCGATAATCGCCAAAGTCGATCGCGATGCGCTGATGAGCGATTATGCGAAAACCTATCCTGCATACGGTTGGGAAGAATGCAAAGGCTACGCTTCGGCTCATCATATAGCGGCTATCAAGCAATATGGACTCACGCCGCTTCATCGGGTAAGTTTCTGCAGCTCATTCATGCAAGAGTCGCTGTTTTAGCCTCTCTTGTCTTGCGTGTTTGAAATCGGTCGAAACGCCGTCATATTCTTGTCGAAGGTATGTATCGTTGGCGTTGTTTGGCCGATGGAGCGCGGTAAGGTTGCTTCTGTAGCATAGCTCTTAACCGAAAGGAGCGAATGCTATGGAAACAACTGCTAACGAATACGAACGCGCATTATCCCGCTATGCGCAGCAAGAAGCCCCCGAAACCACTTTGGGGGAGCAAAACGAAGGTTACCCGCGCAATCCGTACGGCGCGCAGATGGAGGGGTCAAACGAAGGCCGCTCACGCGATATGTACGGCGCGCAGGTGGGGGAGCCAGACGAAGGCAACGCGTGCGATCCGTGCGACGCGTATCCCGACACCGAGCTTGACGAGGACAACTGCGCCACCCACAACAGCGAATTGGGCAAGCGCGGAGAGGATGCGGCCGTGCGCTATCTGGAGGCGCGGGGCTACGAAATACTCGAGCGCAATTGGAAGTGTTGCGCAGGGGAGGCCGACATCATAGCCTTTGATGAGGACGATCTTGTTTTCATTGAGGTTAAAACGCGATCGAACATAAAACTAGGCCTTCCCGCGGAAGCGGTGGACGCGAAAAAGCGCGAGCGCTATGAGAAGATAGCAGCCCTTTACCTGCGCGATTTCGAGCGTTACGACATCCCGGTGCGTTTTGACGTTATCGGTATTTTGGTAACCAGGCGCGATCGTGCGATGCTTCGCCATCATGTGAACGCATTTTCCCAAGGGTGCTGAAATGTACGGCCGATGCACGATTGCGTGCGGCATGTTGCGAGGCGTTCGTGCAGATCCCGTACACGTTGAGGTTGCCATATCAAGCGGTTTGCCAACCTTCAACATTGTGGGTATGGGCGACACGGCGGTCCAAGAGTCGCGCGTGCGCGTTCGCGCCGCGTTGAAGGCGGCGGGATTTGAGATGCCGGCGGCGCGCTGCGTGGTCAACTTGGCTCCAAGCGCTCTTAAGAAGAGCGGAACGGGCTTCGACTTGGCTATAGCGCTCGGCATTCTTATTATCACCGAGCAGGTTCCCGCGCGCGTTGCCGAGGGACGCCTGTTCGTGGGGGAGTTGTCGCTTGAAGGTTTCGTCCGCCCTGTTAACGGTTTGCTGGCTTTTGGGATGGCCGCGCGCGACATGGGGCTTGAGCTGGTGTGCGCGCGGGAAGGGTCCCAGGTTGTCGAAATTGCCAACTTGTCGCAAGTTGGCATAGGGAGTCTGCACGATTTGCGCGTCGGACGATTCGAGCCGCTGAAAGCATGTCCCTATGAGCCTTCGATGCCTTTGCTCGATTACCAAGATGTAGGGGGAAACGAAGTTGCGAAACGCGCGCTCCAAATTGCGGCAGCAGGTCAGCATGGGATTTTGATGATGGGTCCTCCAGGATCGGGCAAAAGCATGTTGGCGTCGCGTTTGCCTTCCATATTGCCCGCCCTCAGTGAACAGGAGGCACTGGAAAGCGCGCTGGTTCACTCGGTCGCAGGGCTTGATATCTCTTCGCTTTTGACGGGTGTGCGTCCCTTTCGCGCTCCGCACCATTCTGCTTCAAGCGCCGGTTTGATTGGCGGTGGTACCCCGGTGAAACCAGGGGAGATATCGCTTGCCCATAATGGGGTGCTCATGCTGGATGAACTGGCCGAATTCAAGCCCGCGGTGCTTCAGGGCATGCGCCAGCCAATGGAGACGGGAAACGTCGTCATCACGCGCGCCGATGGAAGCATCACCTTTCCTGCGCGCTTCATGTTGGTAGGGGCAACCAATCCATGCGCGTGCGGCTATTTGGGCGATCCGGAACGGGCGTGCACATGCTCGCAAACTCAAGTGCACGCCTACCGCAATCGTATAGGAGGTCCTCTGCTCGATCGTATCGATATGCATATCGACGTGCAGAGGATACCTCCAGAACACATCATGAAAGCAGGGTCGGGCACTTCCTCGGAAGCGCTGCGGGCAGGCGTTCTTGCCGGGAGGGAGTTCGCCTCATGGCGTCGCGCTCAAACGCCTCGCAATAACTCTACGGCGGGAGTTGTTGCCTCGTGCAAGCTGAGCCCAGATGATTTGCAATTCTTCGAGAACGCCTGTCGCGTCAACAAAATGAGCGGTCGATCTTTGGTGCGAACACTTGGCGTTGCGCGCACCATAGCCGATATAGCCCAACGCGAGCGCGTGTCGAAAAGCGATCTGTGCGAGGCCTTAGCGTATCGTCCCCATGAGATTGGAAGTATATGACGCAAAAAACGTTGTGCGGCGCGCGCTGGGAAATTGCGCAGGGGAGCACTTGGTACCCGCCCTCATTTACGCAGCTTGCGCGTCCGCCCGAGAAGCTGTATTTGGTGGGGAGCCCCGAGTGCCTTACAGAGGGCTTGGCGGTCATAGGGGCGCGTCGTGCGACGCCCTATGGGCGCGCGTGTGCCCACCGGTTTTCGCTGAGTGCTGCATTGCGGGGCATAGTTGTTATTTCGGGTGGAGCGCTCGGATGCGATTCGGAGGCCCATAAGGGCGCTTTAGAAGCTAAAGGCAAAACGGTTGTCTTTTTGGGTGGCGGCTGCGACCGTCTGTATCCGGCCGCCAATGCTTCGCTGTTCCAAAAGGTCATAGATGCAGGAGGCGCGGTGGTATCGGAGCTTCCTTGGGCCGTCGAGCCAAAACCCTTCACGTTTCGCTTGCGAAACCGTCTGATTGCCGCGCTCTCAAAAGCGACGCTTATCGTTGAGGCGGGGCTTCCATCGGGAACCTTCTCGACGGCTGACGAAGCACTTTCTTTGGGAAAAGAGGTGCTGGTGGTGCCCGGGTCCATTATGTCGCGCACGTCGCATGGCTCAAACAGGCTGCTCTACCAAGGCGCTACCCCCATAGTCGACGACGAAACGTTCGGCGACGTTATGACGCGGTTATTCGGTGACCTTGCTCTTACGATGCCGCCCGCACGTGAGCTTGCGTCCTACGATGAATCAGTGAAAAGGCTCGTCGAAGCGGTGCGTGCAAGCCCGTTGGATTTGGAGTCGTTGCTTGCGGTTGCCGCTGAGTGCGTGCCGGGAGACGATGCGCGCGTATGGCTTATGGAAAAGCTGACCGAGTTGGAATCGGCAGGGGTAATAGCGCGTTACGTGGATGGCAAATGGGGTCCTTGCTGAACGTGCATACGTTCGCTGCATGCTGCGCACTTCGAATTATCGGATGTTGATTTATGGATATCGCGGTATGGTGCGGGAAGTTTAGTAAACTGCAGGCATGGAGAAAAAAATTGTCATAATTGGCGCCGGACTTGCGGGAAGCGAAGCCGCGTTGCAGTTGGCTGCACGAGGGTTTTCCGTCGCGCTGTACGAAATGCGCCCAAATGTTTCTACCGAGGTGCACAAAACATCGTTGTGCGCTGAGCTGGTGTGCTCGAATTCGCTGAAAAGCATGAAGCCGGACAGCGCCGCAGGCATGCTCAAACGCGAGCTTGACGAACTTGGATCGGCTGTTTTCGCAATGGCGAAGGCCTGCTCTGTTGATGCGGGTGGCGCTTTGGCGGTAGACCGCGAGCTGTTCGCGCGGGCGGTTACCGATGCCATAGAGGCGCATCCGCTGATATCGTTGCACCACGCCGAGATTACTTCGCTTGAAGAGGTTGCCGGCAATGCAGCCGCTGTTGTACTTGCAACAGGCCCGCTTACCAGCGATAAGCTGGCAGCTTCGTTGCAAAAGATCATCGGAGGCGATTACCTTGCCTTTTTTGATGCGGCCGCGCCTATTGTTATGGCCGACAGCATCGATATGAGCAAGGTGTTTCGTCAAAGCAGATACGAGGATGCCGCATCGGCGGATGGCTCTCAGCAAGGCGACTATCTGAATGCGCCGTTCACGAAAGACGAGTACGAGCGCTTCGCGCAAGCGTTGGTGGACGCCGATCGCGTGATCAAACGCGACTTCGAAACGCGCGATCTGTTCCAGGCATGTCAGCCCATC
Source organism: Eggerthellaceae bacterium (assembly GCA_045545435.1). GTDB lineage: Bacteria > Actinomycetota > Coriobacteriia > Coriobacteriales > Eggerthellaceae > UMGS1502. The sequence goes on from JAZQAV010000076.1 coordinate 9,294, forward strand.
GAAGAGATTGCACGCAAAGGTTTTGACGCCCCTCGATTCGGTGCTTTGAAGCCGGTTGGTTTAATTGACCCCCAAACCGGGAAACGCCCATGGGCGGTTGTGCAATTACGTGCCGAAGATCGCGATTTGACCAGCTACAATCTGGTAGGTTTTCAGACGAACCTGAAGTTTTCCG
>JAZQAV010000077.1:0-20033 GCA_045545435.1 Eggerthellaceae bacterium
CGGTGCTCCTGAAGCCGAGAGCGCAGGGAACCAGTTTCTTTCCATTGGCTTCAAAACCGACAACGTTGAAGCCAAGCGTGAGGAGTTGGTGGCAGCGGGCCTTGATGTTTCGCCCATGACAGCCCCTAACCCGCACGTGAAATTCTTTTTTGTGAAAGACCCATCAGGGGTAACCATCCAATTCATGTAAGATTTTGCGATTACAGGAGGTCTAAAATGAAAAGATGGCTCATGGTGTTTGTAGCCGCCGTTGCTGTGATGGCCTGCGCGTTTGCTGTTGGCTGTTCGGGTGACTCCGACAAGTATCACGTGTATAAAATTGACGATGCGCAAAACGGCTACGTCGAGTACGACATTGTGTACTACGATAACCGTTCGAACTACGACGGGCCGGTAATGACGGGTTTTGTCGATGAAACTCATTACAACAAGAATTTGTGGACACAGAGCGAGATTGAGTCAGTTTGTGCGGACATTTATCCGGGGATCGACGATATGTCGTTTGTCTCTATGACCATCACTGATGAGGGCGATTACTATTGCTGCATCGTTGAATTCAAGGGTCTTGACAAGCTGGACAATCTAACTGAGTTGTACAAAACGGGCGCACTGTTCAGCAATGCGTCGAACCAGCAGAAGGCCGAGTCGCTGGTAAGTGCAACGTCGTTTGAGAATAGCATCAAGATTCAGGGCGGCAAGCTTATCGAAGATGACGATGTAAAGGATCTTGACCTGCATTATTCCTTCGGCAAGAAATAGCAAAGACCGCGGTTACAAGGGCTTTTCGCCTTAGAGCCGCTTGCGACGTGCGGTTTCTGCAGCAATCGATCGTGAGCGTTGGGCGTTAAACTGCCGAGCGATTGCGTATTTTGACAACCGTCTTAAATCGAGCACCGACTTCTCGCATGCGAGGGTCGGTGCTTTTTTTGCACTCGCACCACGTGTGACTTGTGCACACGGGCGCAGTTAAGTGCGATTGCGATTCGTTTTATCTGAACGCTTGGTGGCGTAACGTGCTATTGGCAGTTCGTTTTGATGGGCGGCGGTGCGGCAATTCCCGTATGTCCATTGCGCGGTACTAGCGAATGTTTTTAACTCATTAACCTCTCCATTATCGAGCAGCGCTGTTCATTGGAAGCCGTGGATAAAACATCAAATGGAACGCGCCCTTGCTTGCGCGGGTCAAAAGCGTGCTCGGTCGTTGCGGTTGGCGCAACGGCATAGTTTGAGAGTTAGGAGAGATAATGAGACTGAAACGATTGCTTAGTTTGGTTGCGGCGTCGGTTTTCGCTCTGTCGCTGTTCGCTTGCTCGAGCGGAGGCGCCTCAAGCGGCGCAGCTTCTGGAAGCGTAAGCGTATCGGCTGCTGCAGCCAATCAGGTTCCAACTATTGAAGAGACGGTTCTGGTTGATGAGGCCGGTGTGAAAATTACAGCCACCAGCTTCGACCAGAAAGCAGCGTTGGGTTCAACGGTAAAGCTTCTTATCGAGAACAATTCCGGACAAGATCTTATTGTGCAAGCGCGCAATGCCTCTATAAACGGCTACATGATGGAAACAATGCTTTCGGCCGACGTAGCAGATGGCAAGAAGGCCAACGATTCGCTGGTTTTCGTACGGAGCGATATGAAACTTGCCGAAATCGACACGGTTGCATCTATGGAGTTCAGCTTCCATATCTTTACGAAGGAAGGGTGGAGCGACTATTTAGATACCGCGCCTATCACGCTTGAAACGTCCGTCGCCCCATCTTACGAATATACCTGCGACGATAGCGGTGAAAAGGTTTTCGAGAACAACGGCATTACAGTAATTGTTAAGGGCTTTTCGGAGGACGCTTCCACTCTTGGGCCAAGCGTGGTGGTTGAGGTAATCAACAGCTCCGACCAAAACATGGTTGTGCAATCTCGCGATGTTGCAGTCAACGGCTTCATGATTGATCCAGTGTTCTCGTGCGACGTTGCTGCGGGGAAGCGAGCTATCGATACCATCACGTTTATGAAATCGAGCCTTACCGAAAACAATATCCAGAAAATCGAGGAAGTATCGCTTTCGTTCCATGTCTTCAACTGGGCAAATTGGATGGAATCGTTTGATTCGGAAGGCGTCGTGCTCAATTTCTAATAATGGTTTAGTTGCTGAGAGCTTTTGATCGGCTGGAAAAGGGTTTTGACGAATGCGGGTGCTGCGGCATGATGCGGTGGCACCCGCATCATGCTGACGTGCGTTTTGCGCGGGGATGATGCCTGTTTGGTGGCTTCAAATTCGCAAAGTCGTTATCTCATCAGCTGATTTATATAACTGTTCATGGCGGTTTCGGCTAAAGCATGATAATTTAAAAATGACGTTATTTGAAAGACGGCGTGGGGGATTGAATGGTAGTTGATTCGGCTCAAATTAGATGTTTCATTGAACTATCAAGAAGCCTTAATTTTACGAAAGCTGCCGATGCTGTCTATTTGTCTCAGCCTGCTTTTAGCCGCAAAATAGCAGCACTGGAGCAGGAAATAGGCGCAGTCCTCATTGAGCGAGATAGCAAAGAAGTGCGAATCACTCGCGAAGGGCAGATCTTTTTGGAGTGTGCTTATCAAGTCGAGAAGTTGCTAAACGATTGCGCAGAACGAATAGGCGACCTTGAAAAAGACATTACCGGAAGACTTAAGCTGGGTATTCTTCAGGATGCGCTCGAGGTTGACCTCATGGAGTTTGCGGGTGACTTTGAAAACAGGCATCCCGGCATTGAGGTACAGATAGTATCAACCTCATGCAACGATATGAAAAAGATGCTCGAAAAAGGCAATTTAGACATAGGTTTCATGAATTCATGGGACGAGAGCTTTCTTATGCGAATGAATAGCGTCCCAATTGAAAACAGCCTGGAATACATATTGACGAGTAAGAAGCATCCGCTGGCAAACAGGGATTACGTAGATCTGGAAGACTTGGTTGACGAGCGTTTCATCGTTCTCGATCAATGCATTTCCCCAAACGCGAGCGTTCTTGAAGAAGAGTTCGCCAGAATAGGGAAAACAGTTAACATTTGCGGTACCGAAACGCTAACATTCGGCATTATGAACGCAGTGGCTTCCGGTAAAGGCATCGGTTTTTTGTGCGAGAAAACTTCAACGGTGGCTAGAACGGGCTTGCGATGCATCCCCATAAGAAACGGATTGCCTGTCACCCATCGTGCTATCTGGGCGAGGAACAACAAAAGCGAATGCTTGGAGCTATTCGTAAACGAGTTGAAAGAGCATTGGCCCCTTGCGGCTCGCGGCGAATAGCCTTAAACGCGCGCTTTCATCGTGCGACTAATAGAGAAAGGGTCCGTTCGGGATGATGCCGAACGGACCCTTTAACGCGAATTGTTTTTGCCAATTCGTGTTGCGCGGTGCCTTTGCGATTAGAACAAACCGATCAGCGTCCAATATGGAATGAATATCGCAAGAATGCAAAGCAGCGCGATGCCAGATTTAATAGCGCAGAATTTGGTGAATTGCTTGAACGTAATCATCTCGAAACTGAAGATGATCAGGTAAGGAGCGGATTCGTAAGGGAACACAACGTTGGTCAAGCTGTTCACGAAAGCATACAGTGCGGGAAGCGGGTTCATGCCCACGGAATTAACGAGTGAAACAATTGGCTCAGTAAACCCGGAGAAGGCTGCCATTGGCGTAAGGGCGAAATTGGAGACGAAGCCCAGTAGCCAAATGCCCACGGTAGTTTGCACGTTGCCGCCGGCGATGTAGGGGTACACCAAATCAGAAATAAACTTGCCAACCCCCAGATATCCTGACGTAAAGCCAATGGATAGACATGCGGTGATGAACAAAATAAAGGGAAGGTTCACCTTTTTGAAGTCATCCATTGACGCCACAGCGATGCCCGGTATAAACATGATTGAGGCCGCGATGACAAAGACCCAACCGACCGAAATGCCATGAATAGAAGTGGTAAGAATTGCGACTATTAGGGCGATGGCGATAACGATGAGCTTTTTCTCATCTGTTTTGATTTTGCCCATAGCTTCGGATTCCCGCGCGAAGAAATCGGTATCTTTGAACTCCGCATCGGGCTTGAAGAACAGCTGAATCACCAGGCAGCAAATGATGATGTAGATCATTTGCGGGATAAACATATGCTGGATGTATTCAAGCCAAGTTGGTATGACAACGCCCAAACCTTGCGCAATACCCAGCGGCACGATGGTTTCGGTGCTACCTGTGTAGTACAGGCCGGATGGGCCAACGATCGCCATAAGTGCAGCTAAGCCAATAGATGATGAAGAGCGGCTTCCCAAGGGCAGTTCCAGAGCATGGCAGATGCTCAATGCAAGAGCTCCGATAAGCACGGCCTTGGCAGCTACGTCGGCGATTACCAATGAGACGACCATACCGAAGAAGACAAGGCCGTACAGGATGCTTGAGAATTTGCCGCCGAATAAAACAATGCTCTTAAAGGCCAAGCGTTTTAACAACCCACTTTTTTCCATGGCTGCGGTTAACAAGAAACCCGCGATAACCAGCCAGGGAACCTCCATTGCCCAACCGGCAAAGGCTGTTGCTGCGGGAACTTTCAGGATGACAATATAAGCTACCGGCAGCAGAAGCGCTGTTGCGCCCATGGGGATGTTTTCAGTAGCTATCAAAGCAATGGCGAATACCGTGATAGCCAAAAACGTTTTAATAGGTAATGTATAAGTGTCCGAAGTGGGGATCAGTAAAACTATCAGCGGAAGAACGATATTGATTGCCCATTTGATGGCAATCGTCGACCGCTTCGTGGTGGTCTCGTTAGCCATTTTCCCTCCCAATATGATAACGGCCAAGAATTGAGCGGCATGAGGCGGCAGCGCATGGACATTGTGCTTGCCGAAAGCCGTTTAAAGCTGCGGTTACGGGAGTGCTTTGGGGAACACGGTTCTCGATGCGTCCATTCTATAAAGCGTTTATCACCTGTTCCAATTCGTTTTTTGCATGCTTGTTATGCGTCGTCTGCGAATTGCCAACTTGTGCCTTATGCATTGGACATTGCTTAGATGCGTTTCGATAATCGGAGGCACAGGCAACGGTTTTCTTTGGGGAAAGAAACGGTTCGTTTTCTGCTAGCGCTGAAAAAACTTGGCGAAGATGAAAGAGAGGGGAAAGACGATGGAGAACAAGTCTTCACTCGAGAGGAAGCCAACTATCAGCTGCGATGTCCTTGTTGTGGGTGGAGGTATCGCGGGCATGATGGCGGGTATTGGCGCTGCCGAAAAAGGGGCAGACACAATTATTGTCGAAAAAGCCAACACCATGAGAAGCGGATCGGGCGCGTCGGGCAACGATCATTTTCAGTGCTATATGCCCGAATACCATGGCCCCAATCGCGACGCCATCCTGCGCGAGATGGAGGAGGCTCAGACAAGCGGCTGCAACGACCGATTCCTGTTGGAGAAGTTCGCAGATTTATCTGGCGCTCAGGCCAAGGAATGGGACGAGTGGGGTATTCCCATGCGCCCAACGGGGGATTGGGATTTCAACGGGCATGCAAAGCCCAACAGTCCGCGCATTTGGTTGAAATATGCGGGACAAGATCAGAAGAAGATTCTTACCAGGCAGGCTCGCAAAGTTGGTTGCAAGATTATCAATCACACCTTCCTCACTGAAATCGCAACAGATCCTGAAGACGGGCATGTCGTTGGCGCCATGTGTGTCGATATCTCTGAGGACGTTCCGAAAATCCAATTGTTCAATTGCAAAGCCGTTATCTTGTGCACGGGTAACACTACCAGGCTTTATCCGCCAAAATCCGGAGGCTGGATGTTTAACGTTTCATGGTGTCCCGCTGGTGCGGGTGGTGGCAGGACGGCTGTTTACCGCGCTGGAGCTCGCCTTATCAACCTCGATGTTCCTGTTACGCATGCGGGCCCCAAGTATTTCAATCGTGCTGGAAAGGCAACCTGGATTGGCCTGTACGAGGACATAGAAGGCAATCGTTTGGGCGGATATGTCGATAAAGCTACGCGGGAGTTGGGCGATCTTACAGGCGATGTGTGGATGGATATGTTCCCCTTCAAAAACAGTCAGGGCGAACCAGTGTTCATGGATTGCTCGACTACCTCTAAAGAAGACATTGAGTTCATGAGATGGGGCTTAAGCAACGAAGGCAACACGGCGACGCTCGATTTTATGGACAAAGCGGGAATTGATCTTTCCAAGCACATGGTTGAGTTCACGCAGTACTCGCCTTATCTAAATGGTCGTGGTGTCGAGATTGATGGCGACGCTGCAGCGTCCATTAAAGGTTTGTATGCCGCTGGCGAAGAGACGGGCAATTTCCGCGCTGACATCGGCGGTGCGGCCGTATTTGGGCATGTTGCAGGTAATTCGGCAGCTGCTTATGCGAAAGAAATTGATTTGCCCAATATCGTAGAGTCTTCTGAGGCGGTTGCGCAGAAGATTGAGCTTGTGAACGCAATTTGGGCGCGTCCGAACGATACCGCGTATTCCACCTGGAAAGAGGCCAATATAGCCCTCGGTCAGCTTATGAATGACTATGCCGGAATTGAAGTACGAAGCGAGCATCTGTATCAGGCTGGCCTTACTTACATTGGAAGGCTTCGTCGTCAAGCAGAGGAAACGCTTACTTGCAATGATGCGCACGAACTCATGCGTTGTCTTGAAGTGCTTGATCTTATCGAGATCGGCGAGCTTGTGATGATGTGCGGCCGTGAACGTAAAGAGACGCGCGGTAAGCATAAGCGCTATGACTATCCTTACACGAATCAGCTGCTGAACAACAAATTCCTTATGGTCGAAAAGGTTAACGGCGAGCCTGTTTTCACATGGCGCGACAGGAAGTAGGGAGGATTAACAATGCCGCCGATTATCGATAAGAAGAAGTGCATTGGGTGCAACACATGCGCTGAAATTTGCCCTGTAGACGTTATCAGGAAAGTGGGGGCTAAAGAGGTACCCGATATTCGCTATCCGGATGAATGTTGGCACTGCAACTCGTGCGTGCTGGACTGCCCCGAGAAGGCGATAAGCCTAAGGATTCCGTTGCATACTCAACTTGTTTACTATGACGCACCTAAAAAGGCCGAGTAGCTTAAGGAGGTCTGTCAAAGTAAAAGGGCTACTCTATAACTAAATAAGGGCAACGATCCTGTACGCCTCTCAGTTGCAGGTGAATACCCCCAGAGAAGGCCGGCGCTTTGGGCGCTGGCCTTCTTGTTTCGTTTGCAGCCATGCGCATTGGTGAAGAGCATGCTGATTTAAGCGAGAAGGTTTACTAAGCTGTAGGCACTAACTATCTTGAGGACTAATAGCTTATTCTGTTGCGCCTTAGCGCACTAGGTTGATTACACCTGAAACGGCAATCATCGCGTAGATGAACCGACGAATAAGGCCGTCGTTCACGTTGCCAACAATCCGTTTTGCGATTGTCATGCCAAAAACCAACCCCGCGACGCACACGATAACAGCGCCCACATGTTGCACGCCCAAAAGGCCGCTCGACAGACGCATCGCGATGCTAAAGGGCAGGCCCAACAGGAAAAAGAGCTGTATATCACCAATGTATTCTTCGATAGATTCCGTTATCGACAAATAGTAGACAACCATTAACGGGCCGCCGATAGCAAAAAGGCCGTCGCATACTCCAGAAATAGTTATGAACGCTGCCGCCAGGGGGATGCTGATCTTGCGACGCTTTTCGGTCCTGTTGAAAAACAGGTAGTAAGTAGCAAGGATAAGCAGAAAGACCCCGAACACTTTCTTAATGATTTGCTGGTCTATTGATAGGGAAAGAACGATAGTGATGTTACAGGCCACTATGTACAGCAGCGCCGGCAGTAACACCTTGCGAACAGTTAAGGCTTTGCGATAACGCAGTACCAGCAACAAGTTGGGTATGAGCCCCGCTACAGAAACGATTGCTGCGCTCTCGGCTACCGAGAAGAACAGCGGGATCACCATCATAAGGGCAATGCCGACCCCAAAACCAGTGGTGCCCTGCAAAAGCCCCGCTAGAATAGATGTAGCGCCTATCGCAATGTGCATGAAAACCTTTCCACCATGCAGTTATCCAGAATGTATTTCGTAGCTGCTCCTATTACTGCGCCAACAAATACAATCCTCTTTGTCATGATTTTGCGATTTCATCGAGATAATGCTTTTTTGACTGAAGTTTTACAGCGATAACTGTAACGTGCGACTGTGCATGGCTGAAGGAAGTGTAGTAAATGGCATCGGTGCTTGAAGCAATAATGTTGGTATGTTTTGGCCTTTCGTGGCCCATAAACGCTATGAAAGCTTGGAAATCGCAAACCGCCGTAGGTACATCTTGGATGTTTTTGGGGCTCATAACGTTTGGCTATGTAGCGGGAATCGCAGCCAAGTTCGTGGGCGGCACGGTTAACTGGGTGCTCGCGGTGTATTTCATAAATCTGGCAGCGCTGGTGGTTAACTGGCTTGTGTTCTGGCGAAATAAATCCCTCGACAATCAGAGGAAGTCGCAAAGGGCACGCGCGTAAATCGCCATTCGTGAAAGACGAGCTTGCGTCGTGCCTGATGAAACAAGCCGGGGTGTTATACAATAAGCGCGTAAAAGCTTAAACTGTGAGAGCTTGAAAACTAATCCGCCACAATCAGACGGAAGGGTGGCTTATGGACGAGGGAAACGCGCGCGCCGATATCTCGCGCAGGAGGTTCTTCAAGGTTTCGGCCGTTGCGGTGGGTGCTACCGCGGGGGCTGCGTTTTTAGGTGGATGCGCGACAACGGCAGCTACGTCAACATCGGCTTCGGTTGCATCAACGAGCAGTAGCGGGCCAAAAGGGCACCATGGCCATGGTGTGCCTCGCTATCGTCGCGCTATGAACAAAGCCACCAAAATTGACACGGCGCCCGATGAGACTGAGGCCCTGGCCAAGTTCATGGTTGTTAGCGACTCGCACCTCTCGCTCACTTATACCGATTACATCGATCGCGTGCAAAACATGTTCGAGGATATCGCCGATTTTTGCCCCGATTATGACGCCATTGTCGTGAATGGTGATATCACCAACGCAGGTACGCTTGACGAGTATGAGAAGTTTGCGGAGTTGGCGGAGGCTTCTGGCATCCAATATCCTGAGGATTTCATTTTGGTCATCGGAAACCATGACCAGTGCACGAACTCGTCCAACAACTCCGGGCCCGATAACCTCACCAATCAGTTCAGGGAGCAAGCGGGCATCTCGAACCAAATTCACCCGTACTACGACCGCACGATCAATGGCGTGCACCTGATAATCATGGGCCCCGACCATTACCCCGACAACGGATGGGACAAGTTCGGTGTTTCCGAAAACGAAATCGCCTGGCTCGATGAGCTGGTAAATCAAGACCTAAAAAATGAGCAGCTTTCGCTGGTGTTTTTGCATGAGCCGCTGTACAAAACGGTGCGCAACACCGAACCGGGCGACTGGGGCCACGAATGGTCGCTGTCCGATGAGGATAACGAGAACTTGCATGAATGCATAAAACGCCATCCCAACATTATTTTCTTTACTGGCCATACGCATGCAATGCCAGATGTCGTGCAGTTGGACGGCGAGGATCCGCTGTATGTGGGTACGGGTGCGGTGTCGTACTGCATAGACAACATTGAGGACGACTCAACTGGCAATGCCGATATCAGCGAGTACGGTTCGTTCGGCTGGGAAGTTACCGTGTGGACGACCTGCATTCGCTTCAGGCTGCGCGATTTTGTTAATCGTGCGTATAGTGATGCCGAAGGCGGTATTTACCAGTTCTAGCTTACGAGCTGGCGGTTGTGCGCTGGTGGCGCTCGCGCGATTGCGGGCATCGAGCGTGCTTCCGAGCGATTGGCTTCGCGCGGCTTGCGCGCTGCCGCCAAGCTTGATGCGTGCTACGCGCGAAATGTTGGCGTGCTTGATGCGCGGTACGTGCAACTTGTGAAAAACAAACGTGATAGGAGGCACAATGGCGTACGTAACATGGTCTTTCGAAACCTTGAACCGTTTTTGCACGGACGTGTTTCAGGCGTTCGGTTTCAACAAAGAAGAAAGCGATCTTATAACCGAAGTGCTGCTGACGTCGGATTTGTACGGCATTGAGAGCCATGGTATGCAGCGCATGGTGCGTTATCACAAGGGTATCGAGAAGGGCCAGATTCATCTGGATGCGAAGCCCGAAGTGGTGTTCGAAACGCCTATGAGCGCCGTTATTGACGGTCATTCGGGAATGGGACAACTGGTAAGCAAGTACGCTATGGATATTGCCATTCAAAAGGCCGAGGAGGTTGGCGTTGGCATTGTGACCGTGCGCGAATCAAACCATTACGGCATTGCGGGCTATTACGCCCAGATGGCCTCCAAGCGCGGCCTCATTGGCTTTTCGTGCACGAACTCCGAGGCCATCATGGTTCCCACGTTCGGTCGCAAGGCAATGTTGGGCTCCAACCCGCTGGCGTTTGCCGTGCCCGCCGATCCGTACCCCTTCCTGTTCGACGCGTCCACCACGGTGGTTACGCGTGGCAAGGTTGAAATGTACAACAAGATGAGCAAGCCGCTTCCCGATGGCTGGGCGTCTGATGACACCGGTTCCCCCAGCACCGATGCGCCGCGCGTTTTGGCCGATATCGTGGGCAAACGTGGTGGCGGTATCATGCCGCTGGGCGGCTCTACCGAGCTGTTGGGCAGCCATAAGGGCTACGGTTACGGCATGATTGCCGAGCTGTTCAGCTCAATTCTGTCGCAGGGCGTGACCAGCGATTATTGCTGCACGTTCCCCGATAAAACGGGTATCTGCCACGGTTTCGCCGCGCTCAATCCTGCGATGTTCGGCGACCCTGAGGCCATTAAGGCGCACTTCAACGCCTACCTTGAGCGTTTGCGTGAAAGTGATAAGGCCGAAGGTGCCACTCAAATTTTCACGCACGGCGAGAAGGAAGTGCTTGCCGAAATCGAGCGCCGCGAGAAGGGCATTCAAGTAAACGATGGCACGATGCTCGAGCTGCTTGATTTGTGCGCGTACCTGAAGCTTGACTCTGAGGCGTACTTCCCGAATTACAAGCCGGCCGACGATTACGCGGGCTTCTCGGCAAGCTACTAATGCGTTTTTGAGATAGAGGTTAGCGAGCTCATAGAGCTGTTCGCGCGCGAAATGCACCATCGTTTCGCGCGCGAACGTGTTTTAAGGCCGCTTTGCCAAGCGTCTACCTGGAAACGTCCAGGGCGGGAAGAATCTCTTTGAAGGCTAGCAGATGCCTGCTGGCTTTGTATACCGGTATGGAACCCTGTGTGAGCTCGTCGATTACCTGACGGATGGGAACGGCGTACTTCTCGCTGGTAATCACAATGGCATCCAAATTAAGCGCCGTGATTTCGTCGGCTCCGTGCACGGGCTCCCATACTGCGTTGGGCGATTCCCTCCAAATGCCGCTTGCGAATGGGTCGGGGCGCGCGGACGCATCTATGTCGGCGCCATCGTGCACCTGCGCGCTTATGGTTGGGTCCCACGCGTATTGTTTGCCCGGCTTGGGATTTGTTTCAATGAACACCAAATCAAACGCCGAGGTGTCCCATGCGCCAAGCAACAGGTCGCATCCTAGACCGGTGCCGTAGATGCCAAGTCGCTTTGCGTCTTGCGGCGTGGGGAGTCCTACCAGCGTCAGTTTTTTGATAAGGTCCCACGGATAACCATCTTTGCGCTGTCCCCACCAGGTAAGACCGGTAATCACGTTCGCCAGCACGCGAATGAAAATCTGTCGCCGATCAAGGGGAATCTGCTCATCAGCGCATTTCTTGCGAAGATCGCGCTCGAATTCAATTGTTTTGTTTACCAGATCGGGTTTCGGTTTGAGGAAACTGAACTCCCTAAAACGCTCCGACATTCCCAAAATCACATTTTCAACCATGCGAACCCGCATGGCGCGCTCTTCGGGCGCTGAGGTTTCCAGCTCGTGCGTGCGCAATTCATCGAGGATGTTGAAGACGTCGAAGCAGCTCCATGCCAGCTGCTCGCTAAAGCCGGCATGCACGTTGGAATGAGGGTTGTGTCGATAGCGGTGCAGCGTGACAGGGATGTATTTCATACGTTTTGCGGCAAGGTAGAGTCGCACGATCCAGTCGTTGTCTTCGAAATATATCTTTTCCTTGAATTGCAGATTGTTCTCCAGAACAAAGTCGCGCCTAAGGTATTCAAGCCAGCAAATCCAGGGAATTGTGTTGAATCCGGGATTGGCGGTCCAAAACGTAGGGCCATCGAATACCGTCGTGGGAAGCATTCCCGAACGGTCGGTTACCTCGTTGAACAGGTCGGGGCGCTCAACGTTGGGGTCTTCGAAGAATCCGTACGAGTCGAAGGTGACGAAGTCGAGATTGTCTTTCTCGCACGCTTCGTAGCATGTTTCAAAGTGCTCGGGAACAATAAGGTCGTCGGAGTCCATGAAGTACACGTACTTGCCGCGGGCGATGGCCAAACCGCGGTTGCGCGCGGTGCCTTGGCGCAGGTTGGGCTGCGTAATAACTTTAACGCGCGGGTCGCGTTTTTCGTAATCGCGCTCGATTTGCAGGCTGCCATCGGTGGAGCCATCGTCAACCAGAATGACTTCAATCTCCTTTTGCGTTTGCGCCAAAACGCTGTCGATGCAGTCCGCCAAGAACTCTTCGGAATTGTATACGGGTATTACAACGGATGTCTTCACGCTGGCAACAGATGCGCCTTCGGCCTCAACAGATGCGCCTTCAGCTTCACTAAGTGCATTTGCGTTTGAAACAGATGGTATGGCGTTCTTTTCGTTCATGATGCTCCTTGTGTCTAATAACGAAGAACTCAAATGGGTTCCAAGCCCAAAGGCAGAGGTTTTGGGGCTCTAGGCGCAGCGGCGGAGACGCCTTTGAGGGCTTGGGACAAAGTGGTTTAGCTACGAAGACTCCTTTTGGTTTTCGGTTTCCCCTGCAAGTGCAAGGGCGGCCTTAATGACCATCTCAAGAACAATGGGCTCAACCTCAAAATCGTCGTGCACCGATGCGGTTACGTCGTACACGATGGGCGTTTGAACAACGGGTAGGTAATGAACGCCCTTTTCGCGCAGCGGGTACACAGAAGCGGGCAGGGCCCATTTTTTGCTGAAGGCTTCAATGAACACCGATTCTGGACGCATGTACAGCGAATTCGTTGAGTTCGCCCCATGCGGCGTTACCACCACGCGTGCGTTATTGAAAAAACGAACTTGTTCGGCGATGCTGTGATCTTCAGGGACCATGGTTACAAACCCGTATTTTTCAAGCACTTCATCGACGCCTTGAAGCTTGCGCGAGCCTACGCGCTTTACGTACAAGCGCGTAGGGTAGGCACGCTCATCAGCGGTACTAGCACGTGAGTTGACCGTGTCCAGAACGCGTTGCGCAGCTTTCACCAGCGGTTTTGCCGCTTGTTCGTAATCGTATCGGGTGCGGGCTATAAGGTGCATGCGTTCGAAACGGTAAAACGAGTTGCTATCAAGTTCGTTCAGCCACATGATGCGCGAAGCATCAAGGCCGTACAAATCAAGCAGCTCTTCGGCGAATTCGGCGTGCACGAGCAAATAGGTTCCCGTAAACCCTGCTTCTTCCATCACCTGTATTTGGGCGAGCGTTTGAAACGTGTAATGCCAATAGTTGTATCCCCAAAACGTTGCAGGTGCGCAAAAATCGCCCTCAAGCGTAATAACGTTTGCGACGCTTGCGTCAAATGGCAATGCCGGGTTAAGGGTTCCCAGGTCCCAGGCGATATGGTCTTTGTACACGTTGTCGATGAGCGCACGGCCCTCGTCGTCGAACAGGAAGAAGGGCGTTTGCCAAAAATATAACTGCGCGTAATTGCCGTAGACCCCTTGGTACACGTGCTCGGCGTAACCGTAAGGGGCTTCGCGCGACGAGGTATTGTGGAACTCTTCAAACGGACGCAAGTCGTCTTGCGAAATAAGCGTCGTGGTTGGTATCCCCCAAGCCTCAAGCTGCCTATTAATCTGCTCTCTTGCAAGGTCGTCGGCAATAGAGATCACGACGGCCTCAAAAGCCCCTTCGCGATACAAGCGCTCAAGTTCGCTCGGCGGCAAAAGCGAAATGGAGCCCAAAGCTTTACTATCGCCGGGGCCGATTGCGCTATCGAATATGGCGGTAACTGCGTAGTAGTTGCCCCAATAGCGCTCCAGGGCGTCAAGCAGGCGCTTTCCATACCTTCCGTAGCCCCAAAGGGCAATGTTGCGCGGGGCTTTAACGGCAGCCGCAGCGTAGGATGGCCTCTGCAGCTTAGCGTTCGTCATGCGCTCGCTCCTTGAAATAAACGTGCTTCCAGCCGGCCTCGTCAAGGGCTTGTTCCACCTCGGCGCGGTAGCCGTCAGTTACTGCCACCACCACAAGTGCGTCGGGGTCAAGCGTTACGTCTTCCAATGCAAGTACGTGATGGCCTTTGAAGGCGGTGGGATTGCCCTGAAGGCTGGTAACCAAAAAGCCTTCTATGGCATAACCGGTTACGGCAAGCTTGTCAAAAACGTCACTGGCAATGGTCCCTGCGCCATAAATATAAATGGTGCGCGCTTGGCTTATTTGCTCGAGCGTGTAAGGGGTAAGAAGTCCGTAGTGCAGGTAGTAGTTTTGGGAAGCCCCAAACACCAGGTATTTGTTACGCAGTTCGGCGTCGTTCAAAAAGTGCTCGGCAGGATCAATTCCTTCGCGCGTCAGCTGTTCGTGGATGCGCTTGCACGCGAAGAAAATGCGCCCGTTGTTGCTGAGCACGGCATCGCTGCGCAATTCAAGCTGGTACGACAGTTCAAGCATATGCGTAAGCGCCTGGATATACGAGCGCAAGTTGCGCATGCCCATCTTGGAGGTCATGGCCGAGCCTTCGCGGTAGCGGCGTATAAAGAAGGGCCGCGGAAGATACATTACGCGCTGGGCGCGCACGAGGGCCTCAAATGCGAAGCTTTCGTCTTCGTGAGGAGACCAGTTGGGGAACGAAATACCGTTTTCACGCAGGTAGCTGGTGCGCCAGAATTGACGCTGTACATAGCAGGTCCAATCGTATTGGAACACAAACGCTTCGAACAGCTTCAAGCCTTCTTGCACGCCCAAATCGTACACGCCGGTGTGGCATGCGGGGTACGATTTGTGTCGTTTGGCAAGTTGGGGGTTGTCAAACACCACTTCGGAGTCGAAGAAGATGCCTTCAAGGTTGTTGCTTTCGGCGCAGGCGAACAGTTCTTCCAAAGCGGTGGGCGCCACCATGTCGTCGGAATCAAGAAAGTAAACGTAGCGGCCTTCGCAGGCGTTAAATCCCACGTTGCGTGCTATGCCCTGGCCGGAGTTTTGCTGCAGGTTGATAACGCGGATACGGCTATCACGGGCGGCGTAGTCTTCCAAAATGGATGCGCTGTTGTCAGGCGAGCAATCGTTTACGCATACGATGTCTATGTTTTCAAGGGTTTGAGCGAGTACGCTCTCCAGGCAGGCTGGCAGCCATTTTTCCACGTTGTAAACGGGGATGACCACACTTACATCGGTCACAGGGTTCTCCTTTGTAGGCGTGCTTTTGTTTCATGCGCTCTGTTTGACCTGAGCGTGTTGAACGTGCGCGTTGGTTATAAGGTATATTAGGCCTTACGGGTATATTAGCTTATCGCGATAAGCATTTGTATAAAAGTCATCTTCAAGGCGTGCGTTTTGCTGTGTAAGGATGAGTGTTTTGGTAACACAATGCACATCAAAACGCGCGGTGTGGAAGGCGGCAGCATGGATTACGTCAAACTCGAGATCTTCGTTCCCCAAACGCATTTGCGCGAACTGCAGCGTGCGTTGCAGCAGGTTGATGCTGGTCATATTGGCAACTATGACAGCTGCATGTCGTATAGCCCGGTTATGGGATGCTGGCGCCCCCTTGAGGGCACCGATCCGTTTATTGGTGTGCAGGGCGAAATAAGCGAAGAGCACGAATATAAGGTTGAGGTCACCATCAAAGCCGAAAACCTTAAGGCAACTATCGCGGCTGTTAAAGCCGTGCACCCTTACGAAGAGCCGGTAATAAACGCACTGCCCCTTTTGGAAGTGGGGCTTTAAGCGGCCCCGCGATTCTGCGCCCGCCTGTCCGTGTGCGCTTCATTCGCCATGAAACGCCATTGCCCTGCGTGCCAGTGCCTTTCGTTTTCGTGATTGCGCGTTGCGTGCGGGCGCAAAACGCAGCTCAGGGCGCTTCGAACCCTTGGTGTCCATTCCATGGTACTCGCGCACTATTGACAAGCGCGACAATACTGTCAGGCGGCTTATGGCTGCGTGCCTGCGCGCTTGATGCGCGCTTCTTAAAGGTGCGCGACGCTGCCTTTCGTTCGCGTGCTGCGTAATGCGCATGCGTGAACGTTTGCTCATGGTTGGTTGGAAGGGGAGCGCATGGCTGAGGGAATTTGGACACTTAACGACGATGGCGAATTCACTTTGGATGAACCGTACGCAACGTTATTGATGCAGGCTCGATTAGAGGCTACGAACGGCTGGGCAACGGCGCTTATCATGTATCTTGCAAATCATTCGCCTTACACGCCCGACGAGCTTAAGGAAGCGCTGCTCGAGCGCAATGCGCGTGGGGAAGATCCCAACGAAACAATGGACGCTTTCGTGCTTGAGGCCATCACCGGCGATTTGTAGGAAAAGCGAGCATCTTATGCGCGCTTGCATCGTATCGCGCTCTAGATACGGGATTTAGCGGCAATACCGGATAGCTAATAGCTATAATTAATTTGTTTTATAGATAAAGAAAAGTTCGCGATACAAAAAAGAACCCCGAAGGGTTCTTTGCCCGTCTAAACGGGGCCGCTGAAGCGGCGGTTAAGGCCGAGCCTTTATTTTGACTCGCAGCGTCGTTCCAGGTAAGAACAACGCATTTAAATTAGCACAGAAAGAGGTTTGATGCAAGATGGGTAGAAGTCTCAAGGGCGCCAAAGATTACGCTATTGGAGTTGACATTGGAACTAACTCTGTTGGTTGGGCGGTTGTGGACAGCAACGGTGAGCTGTACAAATACAACGGCAAAAACACCTGGGGAAGTCGACTTTTCGATGAAGGCAAATCAGCTGCTGACACGCGCGTTAAAAGAACCTTGAGGCGTCGCTACGAAAGGCGAAAGCGTCGCTTATGGCAATTGCAAGAGTTCTTTAAGCCTGAAATGGATAAAGTGGATCCCGAATTCTTCAATCGGATGGCTCAAGCTTGGAAGTATCCTGAGGACAGGGATTTTGGTGGCAGATACGCATTGTTCAACAGCGAAGGCTACACGGATGCCGATTATTCGCATGAGTACAAAACCATTTATCATCTTCGCAAAGAGCTTATAAACAACCCTGATCAAAAGGACATCAGGCTTGTTTATCTGGCTTTGCACCATATGATGAAGTATCGTGGCAATTTTCTTATTGAGGGCGAGGTAACTGCAGCAAACGCCGATGCACGTGCTGCCATTGAAGAGTTTCTAGCGTTTCTTCCCGACTACATAGAGCGTCACGGGCTCGAATTGATGGACGAAACTGATTCAGAGGTCCTGAACAGTAGTTTCGCTGACACTCAATTGAGGCGCGGCGAGAGGCGACAATTGTTTTCCAATGCGATCGTTGTTGGGGACAAGAAGACGTCGGAGGCTTTTGGTAAGGCCGTGTTCGGTTACGTTGCCCAATTTGACGTACTTTTTGGCATAGAAGCTTCCGCTGATACCAAGTTCTCTTTGGATAATGACGAAAAAGTAGAAAAATTTGCATCCGAGCTTCTTCCCGAAGAAGACGCCCCCTTATTCGAAGCACTTCGTATGTTGCATGGCGCATATCAGCTGTCTGGCATTTTGACGGGAGGAATGGGCCTTTCTGAGTCAATGGTTGCAACCTATGAGGCCCATCATGCCGATTTAATGGCGCTCAAGGGTTTGGTCAAGAAGTATGCCGCAAAATCGTATGACACCATTTTCAGAGGTCCGAAATATGCTGACGGAGAATACGTAAAGGCCGAAAGCGCTGGATATACTGGCTACATCAACGGCAATGTTTCAATGGATGATTTCTACAAGCTCCTGAAAAAGGTGTTCAAAGACGTAGTTTTCGATGATGAAGATCAAGCTATTTGGGATACTGCGTCGCAAAAGATGGACGAGGGAACCTACCTCCAAAAGCTCAGGTCGAGCGTAAACGGCGCCATTCCTCATCAGCTTCACCTTGAAGAGATGCACGCGGTTTTAGAGAATCAGAAAGCTTATTATCCGACGTTAGCCGAAAACGAAGCAAATATTGAGTCGTTACTGAGCTTCCGCCTGCCGTACTACATTGGGCCACTTGGCCACGAAAGCAATCCGCAACGTCGCAAGCCCTTTGCGTGGGCTGTGCGTAAACCTGGTGAAGAGTTTACCCCCGTTAGGCCGTGGAACTTTGACCAAGTGGTCGATCGCGATGCGTCAGCAGAGAAGTTTATTGAAAATCTAACCGGCGAATGCACCTATTACCTTGGGAAAAAGGTAATTCCTAAAAAGTCGCTGCTTTATTCGGAGTTCTGCGTTCGCAATGAATTGAACGTGTGCAAGATGTCGCGCGGCGGCGAAACACCCGTAAGGTTTTCGCCCGAAGAAGCCGACGATATTGTCAACGATTTGTTCAAGCAGAAGAAAACCGTTAAGGTTCAAGACCTTAAAGACTACTTGAAGTCAAAGCACCTCTTTGGAGTCGACGAGATAACGGGCACCCAGCAGGAAGGTAAATTTGCGTCTTCGCTTGATTCGTATAACGATTTTAAGCGAATCCTTGGGCGCGAGATTGAAACATTCGATGATATCGAGATGGTCGAAACGCTTATTACCTGGGTGACCGTGTTCGAAGACAAAAAGATCTTGGAGCGCAAGGTTAGCCAGACGTTTGGTGAAAAGGGTCTCGGCAAGCTCGACAAGAAACAAGTTAAGGCCATAACAAAACTTCGCTATACGGGATGGTCGAATCTCTCCCGCGAATTTTTGTGTGATTTGCGCTGCGATTATGATGGCGAACGACTAAGCGTCATGGATGTTTTGCGCGATAGTCGCGAAATGCAAACCCGAAATCTCATGGAAATCCTGGCCGATGAGCGTTTTGGCTTCAAGGAAAAGCTTGCCGAAATAAATACTCGATACCTTAAAGAAAACACGGGGTATCAAATTGATGAGATTCCTGGCTCGCCGGCGTTAAAGCGCGGAATTAATCAAACGTTGAAGGTCATTGAAGAAATTGTTTCAATAGCCGGTCATCTGCCAAAAGAAATCAATGTTGAAATTGCGCGAGAAGAAGTAGGCAAAGGAAAAGGTAGCCGCACGAAAACTCGCGAACGCCAGCTTGAGGAATGGTATGCAAGCGTGCGTGAGGATATGCGCATTGCTGCTGGTGGAGCCGATCTTAAAAAAGAACTTGCAGAGCATAAGGACGATCTTGATAAAGAGCGCATGTACCTGTATTTCTTGCAACGTGGCAAGTGCATGTACTCAGGGGAGGCTCTTGATATACGGGAGCTTAGCCGCTACCACGTTGACCATATTGTTCCTCGGTCGCTAGTAAAAGACGACTCCATCGACAACAAAGTGCTTGTTAAGTATATGCAAAACGAACGCAAGGGCGACGAATATCCGCTACCAGCCGAAATTCGTAATCCAAATTACCGTCGATGGACCGAGATGCGAGAAGCTGGGCTAATCAGCGAGAAGAAATACAAGAATCTAACCGCTGATAAGCTTACTGATCGACAAATAAAGGGTTTCATTAATCGGCAATTGGTGGAAACACGTCAAGTTACGAAGCATGTCGTTGAGCTTCTGGGGTCAATGTATCCTGACGTGACGATCAATACGGTTAAGGCTGAGCTTACGAGCAATCTACGCTCGCAATATGGCTTCCATAAAAGCCGTTTGGTAAACGACTATCATCATGCACACGATGCGTTTTTAGCTTGCCAAATCAGTCGCTTCCTTTCGATTCGTTTTCCGATGTTGGCTGAGAAAGATCTTGACTACAAGAAATTC